>CAXGRO010000781.1:0-2912 GCA_964012055.1 uncultured bacterium | reverse complement strand
ATCCGTTAAATCGCTGGGATACATGAGGATCTACTCCAAAGAAAGGGGATGGAAGGTCCTCATAATCTACAAAATGAATTTTTAACCAAACAGCTTCTTAGAATGGGAATCGCTGCGACCCCAGAATCAATAGCATAAAAACGGCATAGTTTGCCGCTCTTGGAATTCGCCTATGCTGTGGATACTCATCCGCAAAGAACTGCTCCACCACCTGCTCACCCTGCGCCTGGGTGTGGCCTTTATCATCATCATCATCCTGGGCGTCGGCATCAAGCGCTACGAAAATTTTTTGCAGCAGGCGTGGGACTACCGCGACACCCTGCGCGATTTCATCCTCACCCGCGATGCGGCAGACTCAGACTCCCCTCACGTCCTCTTTCAGCCGGGATATTTGTCCAATGAGCCGCTGGATCACAACAACATTCCCCGGGTCAAAGCGAAACCGATTTCCCTGGCCGAGGGGGTGAGCGCCGGCGTGGTGCCTATTGCGATTTTGGTGTTGGAGGCCTTTGCGGCGTTCTTCTTTGCTTTGTGGGCTTTTAATCGGACGGAATTGGCCGGTTAAACCAAGCGCAGTTTTCGCACTGAGGTTGTAGGATATATCGCCAAACGCGCGGAAATTTTCTTATGCTTTGTCCCAACCCATATTATCTTTTCCCCCAGGAAAGGATCTTCGACAAGCGCTATGCAGCTGAGTCTCAGAGGCACACTTCTCATCCTGGTCTTTGTTCTGGCCATCCTGCCCATGAGTGCCATTGGCGTGGTCTCGTATTTGAATCTGGTTGGGTCGGTGGAGGACATAGTGGAGCAGCGGACGTTGAATGCGCCAACAAAGTGGCGGCGGAAGTGCGGCGCGTTTTTGAGGTGCGCCACAGCGATCTCCAGTTTTTAACTCTCAACCGCAGCGTGCTCGATTATTTTATTATGAACGAGGAGGCAGATCGCGCCGCGGTGGCCGACCTCGAAGCCAATCTCAAAGTTGTGCTACGCCAATTTAGCAGCGGCTCCCGGCGCATCTTTAGACAAATTCACAATCTGGACCGCCACGGCCAAGTGCTCTTCAGTTTCGCCGGCGAACCTTCCGCTACCGACGGCGACCCATTTTTCGATCTGACCTCTTACAAACACCGCGACGGCCTCTTTTGGGCCAACGAGTACGCGCCTGCGTCGGGGTCGGTTTTGCGCCTGGGCAAGTGGGTGAGCGAGGCCGAGGGCGAGCCCCTCGGCCTTATTTTTGTCGATCTGGCGGTGGAGTGCTTGCTGCAAGAGGCGGGCATCGACCGCTTTATGGGCAAGAGGGGATAACATTTGATATTGGTCGAGCGCGATAGCGAGCGCCTGCTGTTCCACTCGCAAAATTTGCGCATCGGCCAGGCACTGCAACAGGTCATGCCGGGTCTGGCCTCTGTGTATGCGCAAATAAAGGAGGGCGGCGAAGGCTGGGATCGCTACGAGGAAGGGCGCGACAAATGGATGATTTCCTACGTCAATATCGACGCGCTCGATTGGACGGTGGCCGTGCTCACCCGGCCGACACTGTTCAGCGGCTCCGTGCGCCGCGCTGGCTTGCTCAATTTGGCCATCACGTTTGTTTCCGTTTTGCTCATCGTCGTTTTGATTCCCCTGGTAATAAACTGCCTCACCGGTTCCATCAGCCGGGTAGCGCGCGGCGCCGAAGCCATTGCCGCCGGCGACCTGGATCAGCAGATCGAGGTGGTGACGCACGACCGCGAAACGCGTTCGCTGGCCGCTTCCTTTAACTACATGGCGGACAGTTTAAAGAGCACCCTGGGCGATTTTCAGCAGCTCAACGAGGAGTTGGAGGAGCGGGTGGGGCGGCGCACCGCCGATTTGGAGGAGGCCAACCGAACGGTGCAGCAGCAAAATCTCTTGCTGGTGCGCGAGCGCGCCGCCCACCGGATCCGCAGCGAGGCCTTGTCGATGGGTGCCAGCGACGACATGCTGGAGGTGGTGGCGCGCATGTGGCGCGAGTTGAAGTACCCTGGGGCTGCAGTCCACGGCCAGTTCGGTGGTGTTCCTCGACGAGGAGAGCGACCGCGTCATCGACTACTTTGCCATTGAAAACCCGCGCCGCCACGGCGTGGCGTGGAGCTCGCCCGATTTTCGCGAGATCGACGATAGCGTGGCGGTGGGCGTGCGGCGCATGCCCATGGCGCAGTGGAAGTACTATATGGCGCGGCACTTTGACCAGGGCCGGGTGTGGACCTGGACGCCGGACGAGGAGGAGATAGAAACGCTGCAGGCGGACGTGGCCGAGCGCTTTGGTTTTGACGGTCCGCTGCCTTTTGACGCGGCCAATATGGTGTGCACCTGCGTGCCCTTCACCTACGGCATTATCCAGGTGCGGGCGCCGCAGAGTCGGACTACTACGTGGCGGTGTTGCACGAGTTTAAGGAAGCGCTGTCGCTGGGGTATGTGCGCTTTTTGAACTTCCAGCGGCTGGAGGAGCAGAACGAGGCGCTGGAGGAGGCCAACCGCCAGACCCGCGAGGCCAACCGCCTCAAGTCGGATTTTCTGGCGCGCATGTCGCACGATTTGCGTACCCCGATGAACGCCATTATCGGCTACACGCGCATTTTATTGCGCAAGGCCAAAGGTGGGTTCGACGCGCGCCAGTACCGCAACTTAGAAAACATCGAGGTGAGTTCCAACAACCTCTTGATGTTGATCAACGACATTTTAGATCTGTCCAAGATTGAGGTCGGCCTCATGGACGTCAAACCCGAGCAGGTGGACTTGCGGCAGTTGGTGGAAAAGTGCGCGGTGTCGGTGGAGTCGCTGGTCAAGCCGGGGGTGGAGTTGCGGCGGCAGGTGGAAGAGATGGCGCCGGTGTATACCGATGCGGACAGGGTGCGGCGGGGGTTGATGAATTTGTTGAGCAATGCGGTGAA
>CAXGRO010000780.1:0-2917 GCA_964012055.1 uncultured bacterium | reverse complement strand
GGGCTGGCTGCGTCAATTACAGACGCAGCAGGCCTACGCCTACGACGATCGTATGTTTGGCAGCGAGACCGCCGCCGGCGGCCGGGGGCCGGAGCAGGCATTAGAAGCGCACGAAACCGGCGGCATTGTCTGGGAGGCGCTGGACCGTTTGCCACCGGAGTACCGCCAAGTCTTGCTACTCTACCATTTTGAAGATTGCCGGCAAGACGACATCGCTCGCTTTCTCAACATCTCTCTGCCCACGGTAAAATGGCGCTTGTTGCAAGCGCGCCAGAGTCTCAAACGCAAATTGGGAGAGGTCTTCGCCCTAGAGGGGCGGCGTCCCACAGGGACTCGACAATTGCGCCAGAAGGTGTTGGCGGGTTTGCCGTTGGTGACGTTGTTCGAGTCGGTGCCGCGGCGCAGTTGGGGCGTGGAATGGTGGTCGGCCTGGGGGATGCGTCGCCTGGTACCGCTGGCGTCGGCGTTGACGCTGGGGCTGTTGGGCTCGTTGTTCTACGAGGTGGAAGCCGAGGTAGAGCGCGGCACCCAGACTGCGGTTAAGGCGGCGGGGACCATTCACGTGCGCCTGGAATCGGTTTCGACTTTGGTCCGCAAAGATGTGGAGGGGGCGCGCGTGTACCCGCCTTGTTCGACGGCGCATTTACGCGCCGTCGACGGCGATGCCGAGCGTTTAATGGACGGGGTCGTGCAGGTAGGCCAGCAGTAGGCGGGCCATGTTGGCGATGCCGTCGGCAGAGCAGATCTCGTAGCCGTGGGTGTTGTCGCCCGGGTAGCCGATGAGGGCGGCGCGGGCGATGGAGCCGGCCCGCTTGGCAATGGTGGCATCGCTGCCGTACGAGGTGAGGACGACGGTTTGCGAGCCAAATACCAACTTTTGAGCTAGGTCTTCCATGTGATAAACCATGCGCTCATCGTAGGTGCTCACATTGTCTTTACAGCCGATGACGGGGGCGCCGCAATTGCGCGTTTGGTATTCGGCGGCCACTGGCACAATGTCGAGGGCTATGGCCGTTGCGGCAGGCAATTGCGCTAGGGAATAGGTGGCGCCAAAGGCGCCAATTTCTTCTTCTGAACTGGCGACCAGATAAACGTCCTGGGGCGGCGGGTTTTGCTGCAATTGCAGCGCGGTTTCGATCAGTGCCGCCAGTCCGGCGCGGCAGTCCAGACTGTAAGCGCAGATAAAATCGCCCATGGTCCAGGGTTGTTTGCGGGAGCGGGCGACCACGGCTTTGCTGCCCACGCGCACGCCCCGCTCTTGCAATTCCTCAGCACTGAGTTTGGTTTCGATCCACAAGATCTCCCAGGTCATGGGAGATTTTTCTTTTAGGTTGAAGGCCGGGCTTTCCGGCGAGGCGTGTTTGGAGCCGGCAGATAAGACGCCCGGCACCAGCCCCTGCCGTCCCAATATCTCCACCGGCCCCTCGCCAATAGCCCATGGCCACAAGCCGCCCAGCGGGCGCACCCGCAGGCGTCCGTCGTCTTCGACGCGCTTGACGATCATCGAGATCTCGTCTTTGTGCGCTGTTACCGCGATGGGTGACGTGTCGCTTTGACCTTTGATATGCACGACGATGCTGCCGGCCGCGTCTTGCCACACCGGGGCATCCAGTGGTTGCAGCATGTCCATGACCAATTGATCGACCTCGGTTTCCGAGCCGGGCGGGGCGTGGGCGAGCAGTAATTTTTCGAGATAGTTGAACAGTCGATCGCGGTCTATTGATGTGTTCACCGGTAGCATCCTTGAGAAGGTCTAAGACACAAAAGAGAAAAAGTTGACAACGGAGAAATTCAAAGCGCAGGGAAAGTAGGAGGTGGGGGCGCAGTGGTCAAGCGCAGAACAGAAAAACGCCCTCGATCCACAGAGGATAGAGGGCATTTTGTGCGACGATAAGAGATATTTTTATGCGAACGCGGCGGTCTGGCTCACCGCCGGCCCGATGATCTCCTCGGCCAGGGGACGCAGGCTTTTCTGCAGGCGGATGCGCCCGCGATTGACCCGTGACTTGACCGTGCCGACGGGACAGTCGATGATTTTGGCGATTTCTTCGTAGGAGAAGTTGTTCAGGTCGCGCAGCAGCACGGCCTCGCGGAATTCGTCGGGTAGATTGTGAATGGCCTCGACTACAGAGGCGTGTACTCTGCGGCTGTCCGTTCTCTCGCCCGGCAGTTGGCCCTTGTCGACGGGTTCGTAAAAAGAGGTGTGCTCTTCTTCTTCGCTGCTGGGGCCGATGGGGACCCAATTCCAGCGTTTGCGGCGGCGCAATTCGGTTTTGGCCAGATTGCCGGCAATGGTGTAGAGCCAGGTGGATACTTGTTCGATATTGGGGTATTGGTGGCTGTGTTTTAAACAGCGCAGGAAGGTTTCCTGAATGATGTCTTCGGCGGTTTCGCGGTCGCCGACAAAGCGGTAGACAAAATTGTAGAGGGGGATGCGGTAGCGTTTGATCAGGGGGGCGAGGCTTTCCTGGTTTTTGGCCGCTTGCATGAGGATGTCTTTATCCGTCAAGTGCTGTGTCCGATCCATGAAAGGCCCCCTTCCTTAAGGATAAGCGGTTTGCTCGGGAGTTCGCGTGTTCCCAAGTTGTGCTTGAAGGAAGATTAGCAAGATGTGTACCAGGGGCATGAAAAATTTAAGTTTTAAACTTATTTTATTTATTTACAATAAATTATGATCTTATGCGTCTATCCTGGAATTTGTAGTTTCAGAGATCTGAGACTCAGAAAAGCGAGAGACTCTCAGAAATCTGAGAGTCATTTTTTGTTGTTATTTTGACATTTTTCGGGGGAAGAGCTAGATTCTTTGCCCGCCAACTATATATATGGAGAGTGACGTGGAAGAATTTGTGGCTCAATTGAAAGAATTATGTGAAACACATAATATTGATCGTTTTGCCCCCGAAGAAATGGTGGAGTT
>CAXGRO010000779.1:0-2918 GCA_964012055.1 uncultured bacterium | reverse complement strand
AGGAGCTCGTATCTTGTCCAATATCGGGGTGGACTTATTACCGCTTGTCTGCGGATAGGGCCTTTGGAATCCGCTCTGGGACCTCCCCCTCTACGCTCAGCGATCGTATGGGGGGTTACTTGCGTTAAACATTTATAATTGCGTGGATAATAAATCGGAGTACGTATAGCTCACTCGGGGATGACAGGTTAAGGTCAGCTGGGGGGTGCGCCGGCGGCGGTTTGTGGGGGAGAGGTGGCCAGGCAGGCCGCCCTTGGGACTCACAAACCGCCAGAGGCGTACCCCCCGGCTGACCGCCGCCAGTCACTAAACCAAACGCCAACATCATGCCATTGCGAACGTTCTTATATCTTCTTTTTCTCTTTCCAACTCTAATCAACGCCAAATCCCCCCCACCCACCCGGCCAACCACCTGGCCAACGAAACCAGCCCCTACCTCCTGCTCCACGTCCACAACCCCGTCGAGTGGTATCCCTGGGGCCCCGAGGCCATAGAACGGGCGCGCCGCGAAGACAAACCCATTTTCCTGTCGGTGAGATACTCCACCTGTTATTGGTGCCACGTCATGGAGCGCGAAGTCTTTTCCAATCCAGACATCGCCCAACTCATGAACCAGTGGTTTGTCAATATTAAAGTGGATCGCGAAGAACGGCCCGACCTCGACCAGATTTACATGACCGCCACCCAAATCATCACCCGCCAGGGCGGCTGGCCCAACTCCGTTTTTCTCACCGCCGACCTCAAGCCCTTTTACTCCGGCACCTACTTCCCGCCGCAGGACAGCTACGGACAGCCCTGCTTCCCCAGCGTGCTCACTTTTCTGCACCGGGCCTGGACCGAACAACGCCAGGACGTGGAAGACCAGGCCGACCAATTAACCCCAATACATCAAAGAATTCGCCGCCGCCCCCGACGCGCCCGCTCTGGCGCCCGACAGCGTCGTGGTCAACCGCGCCCGCGACGCGCTGCAGGGGCGTTACGACGGGCTCAACGGCGGCTTTGGCGGCGCGCCCAAATTTCCCCCCTGCATCAGCCTGGAATTTCGGCTCGACCTGTGGGAGCGCCAAAACGACAAGCGCTTGCTCAACATAGTGCGGCACAGCCTAGGGGCTATGGCCAGCGGCGGCATCTACGACCACGTGGGCGGCGGCTTCCACCGCTACGCCACCGACGCGCAGTGGCACATACCCCACTTTGAAAAAATGCTCTACAACCAGGCCCACCTAGTCCACCTCTATGTGCGCGCTTACAAACTGACCGGCGAGGCGGCCTGGCGCCGGGTGGCCGAAGACATCTTTCGTTTTGTGGCGCGCGAAATGACCTCTCCCGCGGGCGCTTTCTACTCGGCGTTGGACGCCGAAACCGAAGCCGTCGAGGGCAAATATTATCTGTGGACCGAAGAATAGATTGAAGAAGTGTTGGGCGACCGCTTTGAACTCTTTGAAGAAATTTACAACCTGGCCGCCATGCCCGAAGACGAGGGCTGGGTCGTCTACCGCACCGCAGAGCTAGAAGAAGTAGCCGCCGATCTGGAGCTATCGCTCACCGACCTCAAAGCCCAATTAGAAGCCCTGCGCGCCCCGCTGCTGGCGGCGCGCGCCCAGCGCACCTACCCGCTGCTGGACGACAAGATCATCACTTCGTGGAACGGCATGATGATCACCGCCTATGCCTACGCCTTCCAGGTCCTCAAAAACCCGACCTATCGCCAAACCGCCGAACGCGCCGCCGAATTTATCTTGCAAAATATGCGCGGCAAAGACGGCAAACTAAAACGCGTTTACCGCCAAAACACCGTCAAATACGACGGCTACCTGGAAGACTACGCCTTCTTCGCGCGCGGCCTGCTCGACCTCTACCAGGCCACCAACGAACCGCGCTGGCTCGCCGCCGCCCGCGACATTGTCGAGCATATGCAAAAAAAATTCTGGGACGAAAATGGCAAGGGGTTCTTCTTCACTAGCGGCGGCGCCGACCTGATCGTGCGCCTCAAAAACGCCCAAGACGCGGCCCTCCCCGCCGCCGTAGCCGTAGCCGTACACAATCTTCTGGACCTGGCCGCCTGGACCGGCGCTCCCCTCTACCTCGAACGCGCCCGCCAAAGTCTGCACGCCTTCGGCGGCACCATGCAAGCCAGTCCCACCGCCTTCGTCCACCTGATCGCCGCCGTCGGCAAATACCTGCACACCGCCTGGCCCACTCCAGCTCCGCTCGACTTGGGCATAGATCTGGCTACAAACAGCGCGGCGTCCACCCCCCCAGACAGCATAGTGCGCGCCCACGTCGTCTTATCCGAAACCCACCCCGCCCCCAACCAACCCTTCACCGTCACCGTCCATCTCGATATCCATAGGGGCTGGCACATCAACGCCAACCCCCCCTTCCAGCGACCTGCTCATCCCTACTTCTCTAACCCTCAACGCCGATTTGCCGCTAGAAATTCTCTCTATCGAATACCCTCCCGGCACAGCTTACCACTTCCCCGCCACGCAGGAAACACTCAATGTTTATACCACCCGGGCCACTCTTAAGGCCCATCTGCGCCTTCCCCCTCAAGTTCAGCCCAACCAGCAAGGCAACCTGAACCTCCTGCTTCAATACCAGGCCTGCGACGACGCTCTGTGTCAACCTCCAGCTGAACATCTAACTACTGTCCAGCTGGAGGTTGATTCGGAAGATTAGTTGGGATAATATAAATGGGCGTTTACCTGGAACGCGGTGAGTGGGGGACCTCACCGCTTAGTGGACGTCTATCTAGAACTGACGTCTTTCGAGAGTATTAACGCTACAAACTCCGAGCGTAGATATACTGCGTCTGCGAAGGTCAGATAGGGGGCGGTCCCACCACAAGCAACCTAGTACCAACAACTCATTCCAACTGCCCCCCACAAGAAGACCCCGCCCCCGCCGCACACCCA
>CAXGRO010000778.1:0-2924 GCA_964012055.1 uncultured bacterium | reverse complement strand
CGAAAGCTGGCATCCCGACCCGGCATTTTTTTATCAAAAAGGTGGAGGCCCCATGTTTGACATGGGACCGTATTATTTGACGGCATTGGTCAATATGCTGGGTCCGGTGCGGCGCGTCACCGGCTCGACGGCCGTTACTTTTCCCGAGCGCACGGTTACCAGCGAGCCCAAGTACGGTGAAAAAATTAAGGTGCAGGTGCCCACCCACATTGCCGGCGTCATGGACTTTGCCAACGGCGCCATCGGCACCATCACTACCAGTTTTGACGTGTGGGGTAGTCGGCTGCCCCACATCGAAGTCTACGGCACCGAGGGCAGTATGGTCGTGCCAAACCCCAACGGCTTTGGCGGCGCGGTGCAGGTCAAGCGCGGCAAAGATGAGTGGAAGGAGATGCCGCTGAGCCACGAATACCACGAAAATACGCGCAGTATTGGGGTGGCGGATATGGCTCATGCGCTGCGCTCGGGGCGCAAACACCGAGCCAGCGGCGAATTGACCTACCACGTGCTCGATTTGATGCACGCTTTCCACGATGCTTCGGACCAGGGCCGGCACGTGGAAGTGCAGAGCACCTGCGAGCGGCCGGCGGCCTTGCCGCTGGGATTACCCACCGGGGAACTGGACGATTAAGGATTATGGATAAAAGTATTGTCGAGCAAGTAAGTGGGGCGATCGACGAGCAGCGCTTGATCGATACCGCAATTAAACTGATTGAAGTGCCCAGCCCATCGCGCAGCGCCGGCGAGGTGGCCGAGCGGCTGGCGGAGATTTTGACGGCGGAGGGTTTTGCGGTGGAGCGGCCGGTGGCCGACTGGCCCGAGGCGCCGGCGGTGGTGGTGCGCTTTGATAGCGGTGCGCCGGGGAGAGTGTTGCAATATGACGGGCATCTGGACACGGTGCATTTGCCCTTTGTGCCGCCTTGCCACGAGAACGGCTGTTTGTATGGCTCTGGGGCGTCCGATATGAAGGGAGGGATCGCCGCGTTTGTCGAGGCATTGCGAGTGCTGCGCCAGACCAACAGCCTGAGCGGCGGCGGAATTTTGCTTACGGCGCACGACCACCACGAGGGGCCGTGGGGTGATCGGCGCCAACTCTATGCGCTAATTCGCGAAGGCTACACTGGAGACGCGGTGCTCTTGCCCGAATACCTGGCCGACTGCCTGCCGGTAGCGGGGCGCGGCATGGCCATTTTTGAGGTGCGCATCGGCCGCGACGGCGTGCCGGTGCACGAGGTGCTGCGGCCCGAGGGCACACCCGACGTGCTGGGCGCCGGGGCGCAATTCGTAGTGGAGTGTAAGGAGCTGGCCCAGCGCCTGGCGCAGAACACGCACGAGTATGCAGGATGTGACTCGGCGTTTGTCGGTCGTATGCAGGCGGGGGAGATCTTCAATCAATCGCCCACCGAATGTGTGGTCAACGGCACGCGGCGCTGGGTGACGCCCGGGACTATAGAGGAAGTACAGGCGGAGTTCGGCGGGATGGTGGAAAAGCTGGCGGCGCAGAGCGACACCCAGATAGAATACGATTTTGAAGTGCAGGGCGATGCATTTCGCATTCCCTTAGACGATCCTCTGGTGGGCGCTTTTCAGGGAGCCTACGAGGGGGTCACCGGGGCGCCGTTGCCGCTGGGGCCTAAGCCGTTTGTTGACGACGGCAATTCGTTCTCGCGGCTGGCGGGCATTCCGGCGCTGACCCACGGGCCGGCGGCGACGGGGGCGCACACGTTGGACGAGGAGGTGGCGGTATCCGAACTGGTGCGGGTGGCTCGGGTCTACGCCCTGACGGCAATTTCTTACTGCCCAGCGGCCGCGGAGGAAAAATGAAAGCCGACCCACGCCAGGAAAAACTGCTCAAGCGCACTTCCATTGATTTTTATTCTACCGAGCAATTCATCCAGGAGCCCTTTATTGTATCGCGCGCCGAAGGATTGTACTATTGGGACGTGGAGGGCAAGCGTTACTTTGACGCGATAGGCGGCATTTTTGTAGCCAATTTGGGGCACGGACATCCACGGGTGCTGGAGGCCATGCGGCAACAGATGGACAAGCTCAGCTTTGCGCCGCCGATGCACGGAATTTCGGACGTGACGCTGGATTTTATCGAGCGGCTGGGCGAGGTGACGCCGGGCAATTTGAATTTTGTTAAACCCTTTAGCGGCGGGTCCGAGTCGATTGAGGGGGCGATGAAATTTACGCGCCAGTATTTTAAGCAGACGGGCCGGCCGGAGAAGTACAAATTCGTCAGCCGCTACCAGGGTTACCACGGCGGCACCTTTGGGGCGATGGCGGCCAGCGGCACGGGGCGGCGCAAAACGCCGTTTGAGCCGCAGATGGGCGGTTTTGCCAAGGTGTTTCCACCGACGTACTACCGTGACCGCTTTGCCTCGTGGGAGGAGTGCAATCGCTTTTGCGCCCGCATGTTTGAGGACGTCATTGTTAGCGAAGACCCGCGCACGGTGGCCGGGGTGTTGGTGGAGCCCATCGGCAATACCGGGGGGACGGTGACGCCGACGGACGAGTATTTTGAGATCTTGCGACAGATCTGTGACGAGTACGAAGTGCTGCTGATTTTTGACGAGATCATCACCGGCTACGGGCGCACCGGCAATATGTTTGCGGCCCAGACGTTTGGGGTGACGCCCGATATATTGTGCGGCGGCAAGGGTTTGTCGAGCGGGGCCATGCCGCTAGGGGCGATGATCGCGCGCGAGGATTTGGGCGAGGCGTTTTACGGCCCGCCGGCGGCCGAAGTCAGCTTTATGCACGGCCACACCTTTGCCGGCAACCCGCTGGCCAGCGCCGTGGGCATTGCGGTGATCGACGAGATTGTCGAAATCGGCCTGGACCGCAAGGCGGAGCAATTGGGCGACTACCTGGTGGGCAAATTGGAGGGGTTGGAAAAATACGGCGTGGTGCGCGAGATA
>CAXGRO010000777.1:0-2924 GCA_964012055.1 uncultured bacterium | reverse complement strand
GTGGCGTTGCTCGTCGGTGAAACGCAGCGGCACAATGGCCTCTGGATGGGCCTGGCAGGGCTGCCAATAGCCGATGTGCACCTTGGCGTCCGGCTCCAGCATGAGGCGCTCCGACGTACAGTGCGGCGTGCCCAATTGCAGGCCCACTACGGGATCGACGCGCTCCATGGTCTGGGTGTGTAGCTGGCGCCAGAGGTGGCGGCTGTTCGGGGCGTTGAGTTCGACCTGCCATTGGCTTTCGGCGTAGCGCTGCATGCCTGCGCCTTCTATAATTTTGTGATCCGCTGGAACGACTTTCTCTGCCAGCGGGTGCAGGGGCAATAATGCCTCGAGATGGGTGGCGAGGGCCCCAAAGGGGGCGCACAGGAGCAAACCGCCGCCGTTTTCCAACCAGGCGCGCAATTCTGCCAGGCGTTCTGTGGGCCAGGCGTCGCCCACCAGGCAAATCGCCTCAACCGCAGAGAGATCGTCCGGTGCTCGCAACTCCGGTGTGGTCCAATCCACGGCAAATCCGGCCTGGGTGCCGTGGCACCAGAGGTAGCGGCCGTCGGCTTCGGGCTTTTCCAGGTCGTGGTGGACTGCGACAAAAATAGGGGCGCCATTGCCGGCAAAGGGCAGGTGGGCTGTGGGGCGGGCAGGTTGTAGGGGGACGATCTCCTGGGTGTGCAGCGCGGCATCTGCGCACCGGGCGTGGAGAGCTAATTCGGCGTAGTCGCCCGTCATCGGCAAATCCACTTCCAGTTGTAGTGGCTGGTTGGGGGCGGTATGGCCCGTTGCGCTCGACTGGGACTGCACAATGCCGGTCGGGTCCAGGACGTGGACATCGAGTTGGCTGACCGCTGGCGCTGCACCATGTAGACGTACTACGGCTTTGCCGGCTTTTCGATCGAGGGTCAGACCCGCGTTCTGTCCGGCGGCGACGAAGTTGCGGCCCCCGGTGCCCAGGGTTACGTCGAAACCCCAGGTGGCGCGTTGGCCCGGCGGCACTTCGACGTTGTTGATCGCCTGCGGTGTGAAGGCGTTGTACCCGGCCCAGAACATGCCCCAATCCGCGTCAAAGCGGGCGCGCATCAGGTAAAATTCATCGCCGTCTGCCGGGCCCGTGGCGTACCACCAGGGCGTGCCGTCCATATCCCAGAGCATGCGGTCGGACACCATTTCCTCGAGGGTTGGCGTGGCGAAAATGGGGCTGGCTTCCTTAACGAACGTGCGCACCCGGGAGCGGCCACAGCTGAGCCAGGCGCGTTTGGGCGCCACCAACCAGGCCGTGTGCGGGGGCACGCCGGCCGCGTGGAAGGTGTGTACGTCCCAGGCCGAGGCCAGCAGGCTTGCGCCCCGGTTCTCCCAAACCACGTCCAGCGCGAACCAGGCCGCGTCCGGCCGAAAGCGGTAGCGCTTCTCGTAGAGGTAGCTGTAGCCGCCAAGGTCTTCTATTTCCTGGCGGAAGGCGATGATTTTTTCTGGTCCCTTATTTTCTTCATACCAGGTCCACGGTAGCGCTTCGAAGTCCTCGGCTCGATCGTCTTCCGCAAAGACGCCCACCCCCATTTTCAGGCGTCGTTGTCGTCCTGTGGCCGTATTGAGCGGAAAGGTGGCGAAGAGTTCGTCGGGCAGGCCGAAAGGGTTGATATCTTCCAGATCGAGCATCTGCGGCAGGAAGAATTCCCGCCTGGTGGGTTTGTAGGTCAGGGATTGCAAGCGTCCGCCCCAGGTAAAACGGCCCTTGTAAAAGGCATAGCCCAGCTTCTCGGGAAAGCGCAACACGGCGCGCAGGTAGGCGTTCTCGACTACTACCTCGCGTTCCCCGTCGCCGTCTATGTCCGAAAAAATCACTTCCACGTTAAAAATCCGACCGAGAGTCTTATGTTGCGCTGTACCCACGTGACCTCAAATGCGGGTATCAGTCATAGGCGTATTAATAGTCGACTACTAGCCACTGGTTGTTTATTATAAACGGCGGAAAAATATACGATAAATACGGATCACCCGCAGGTCGACAGCGCAAAAACAGGGCAGTGAAATTCAACATCCCATTTTTTATTGATACGCCCTTACTAGGAGAAAGAACATGAGCCAAACGACCCCGGGCCTCACGCCCTTCTTAGACTGGTACGATATATGGGCAGGACTGGCTGGCGTAAATGAAAACGGCGAAACCTGGCTGCAGGATCCGCCCGTGGGCGTGCACTTGTCGGTTCAGCCGGCCCGGCGCTCACAGATCTTCTTGCGGGCCGAAAAGCCCTGGGAACAAGGCGGCTTGCACTATCCGCTTATTCTCCAAGAAGAAGGCCGCTATCGCCTGTGGTACTGGTCGACGGGCGCTGCTAAAGGAGCCTTCCGGCTGCACGGGTACGCCGAAAGCGACGACGGCTTTCACTGGCAGCGCCCCGAGCTAGGACTGGTGGAATACGAGGGCTCCAAAGCCAATAATCTGGTGTTTCGCTACGAGGACTTTGAACTCAATTCAGTATTCATCGATCCCAATGCCGACCCGGAGGAGCGCTACAAGGCCATCAGCCCCCGGACGATCTTTTTCCGCGATGGCGTCATAGACCCGGACATTGGCTGGACGGAGTTCCGCGAGCTGGCCGCCCAGACCGATGCGGCCACCGATCCCACGAAGAACACGATGGATGCGGTAAAGGAAAAATTCAACGTGTGGCGCGATAATGTCGTGATGGGGGCGGTGTCGGCCGATGGTCTGCGCTGGCGCATTTTGGACGAACCCCTGGTGAACGTGGGCGGCACGCCCCTCGATACGCACAACATTGCCGCTTACGAACCCGAGACCGGCGAGTACGTGGCGTACCTGCGCGGTTTTCCCGAGGAGCTGCAACACAATTTCAGAGGCCGTCGCGCTGTGCGCAAAGTGGCGGGCAAGCAATTTGGCAACTGGAGCGCGCCGCGCTACGTGCTGATGGCCG
>CAXGRO010000776.1:0-2927 GCA_964012055.1 uncultured bacterium | reverse complement strand
GCGGTAAACCATTAGATGCCGATAACCCACCCCGGGATACAAGCGGATATCGTCGCTGCTCAGTTCAGCGGCCAGTGCATTGACCAATTCGGCGCCCTCTTCGCTAGTAATATGACCGGCGCTGTAATCTACCAGGGTGTCGCCGTGGCGCTGGATCAGGTTGCAGCGGAAGGCAATTTCGCCGTCGGCAAGTTCAACGCCCATACTCGCCGCCTCCAAAGGCGAGCGCCCGGTGTAGTGCATTCGGCTGTCGTAGCCAAAAATTTCCAAATTGCCGATGTCGCTGCCGGGATGGCGTTCGGGCGGAATGATCTGCACCAGGCCGCAGGTGCCCTGCTGCGCCAGGCGGTCCATATTGGGCGTGGCCGCCGCCTCCAAAGGCGTCTTGCCGCCCAGCTCGTCCAGCGGGTAATCGGCCGCCCCATCCGGCACCAGCACCACGTATTTCACTTAGAGGTCCTTCATGCGAATGCGCCGTACCTCGTTTTCCACCGCCTCCAGCGCGTTCATCTCGCCCAGCGCCCGCTGCATGGCCTCTTCGCGCGCTTCGTGGGTCACAATCAGCAGCGGCACCGATCCGCCCTCCAGGTCACGCTCCTTCTGCAACACCGAAGCGATGCTGATGTTTTCCTCGGCGAGAATGCGCGCGATGCGCTCCAACACGCCGGGCCGATCGGCCACCACCAGGCGCAAATAGTAGCGGGTCTCAATCTCGCTGATGGGAGCGATGCGCGTCGCCTCTTCGCCCAGTATCATATCCCCTATCGCCGAACTGGCGCCGCAGACCTTGCGCTCGGCCAATTCCACCATGTCCGACACCACGGCGCTGGCCGTGGGCAATTGCCCGGCGCCCTTGCCGTAGAACACCTGCGTGTCGACGGCGCTGCCCACCACCTCGATGGCGTTGTATTCGTCATGGATATTGGCCATCAGCGAATCCAGGGGCACCATCACCGGGTGTACCCGCGCCTCGACCCGGTGGCCCCGGTGCTTGGCGATGGCCAAGAGCTTGATGGCATACCCCAATTCGCGGGCGTATTCAATGTCGCGCCGTTCGATCTGCTCAATGCCCTCGCAGTAGATGTCGCCGCCCGTGCTGGTGCAGTGGAAGGCAATGCGGCAAATAATGGCCAATTTTTGCGCCGCGTCCATGCCGCTCACGTCCATGGTGGGATCTGGCTCGGCATAGCCCTTGTCCTGGGCTTCTTTGAGAATCTCGGCGTAGTCGCCGGCGCCGCGCGACATCTGGGTCAACATATAATTGGTCGTGCCGTTGAGAATGCCGTAGAGCGATTCCACTTTATTGGCCACCAGGCCGTTGCGCAGCGAGCGAATAATGGGGATGCCGCCGGCCACGCTCGCCTCAAACATCAAGTCGGCGCCGTTTTCCAACGCCAGCTTAAACAATTCTTCCCCGTGCTCGGCCAGCAAGGCCTTATTGGCCGTCACCACGTCTTTGCCCTGCACGAGCGCCGCGCAGATCCACTCGTACGCCGGCGCCGCCCCGGTCAGTTCAACCACCATCTGCACCTGGGGATCGTTCACCACCTCCATGCCGTCCGTTGTCAGGGGTGCCTCAATTTCAACGTCGCGCTGCTTGCCGAGATCGCCCACCGCCACCCGTCTTATTTCAAAATTCGCCTGCTCCCGGCGCTGCAACGCCGAGGGCGCATTTTGCAATAAACGCACAATTCCACTGCCTACCGTGCCCAGGCCGATGAGTCCAACGCCGATCTGTTGCGCCATAAAAAAACCCTCAAATATTTGGACTGACTGTTCTTACGAAGAATTTAATATAGGCTCGAACAGCTTGTTCTGGCAAGACTTCCAGCACCTCAATTACCTCCCGGCACACCACTCGAAAAGCGTTTGCCACTCGCGCCGCTGCAAATCGACCAAATCGCTGGGGTTGCCCTGGTGGCGCGCCTCTGCAGCGTCGACAAATTGGTGGGCATCGTAGCCCTCAATCAAATCCATGGCCGGATGGTGTCCTACCTTATTAAACCAATAATGACTATTGGAAAAATCACCTTCCCTGCGGTGCATGATGCCGTGCCAAAACGATCCCGTCTGATCTTCAATGCCCTGCGATACGCGATGGCTGCGGTCGAGTTCGTCAATATAGAGCCACAGCGCGGCTACCAGCGGCTGGTTTACAGAAATGGCCTCGTTTCCGACAACGCCTTCTACCAATTGCACCAATTCGGCGCTGTCCCCCTCCCCCGGCACTAATTGGTCCATGGCCTGCTGCCGGGGCAGTGCGGCAAAAAGTGGGGATAGAGCATTTGCTATGTTTTCAGGTAAATTCATGGGCTAACCCTCCTTTTGAATAATGGGAAATTAAGCGTGCGCATTTTTGATCAATCCTGCGCGCTCTTGAGCAATTGCTCCAGGTTGCGCTCTGCCACCCGGTGCAATGCGCCGTCCTCCACATGCAAAGATAAGAAGCGCCGATAGGACTGAATGGCCCCGGTCTCTTTGCCCAGATGCATCTGGGCGTTGGCCAGATTAAAATACGCCTTGGCGTGGTTGGGCTGCACCTGCACTAGGCGCTCCAGCAAAACCTCGGCCTCACTATAGCGCCTCTGGTCCAGACGCAGCGTCGCCAAGCTAAAAAGTCCCTGGGGCAAATGCGGCTGGCGCGCCAACGCCGCCTCGTACAGGCTCTCTGCTTGGTGCATTTGCTGGCTCTGTTCAAAAATGAACCCCAAATTGTAGTAATATTCGGCCACATGCGGCGCCAGTTGCAACGCGCGTTGATATTCCTCTATTGCTTCATCCACCTTTCCCGCCCCCCGGTAGGCCTCCGCCAGCAACGCCCGTAGCCCCCCATCGTCCTGCTGTAATTCCACCGCCCGCGTCATGGCGGCAATGGCTTCTGAAAAGCGACCGAAGCGCAAATAGATGCGACCGATATTGGTGAAGGG
>CAXGRO010000775.1:0-2939 GCA_964012055.1 uncultured bacterium | reverse complement strand
CTGTAGCCGCCGTTAAAGCCGTCGCCCGGCCCCTGCGAAGAGCCCCAGTGGTGCCCGGCCGCGGGATGAGGTTTGCCGTAGCGCCTGATCTCCTCGTCGTGCAGGCGCACGCGCTCGGGCGGCGCAAAACGCAGCGGCTCGGTCGACAGCACTTTATACCAGAAGATGTAGCCCTCGAGGCTGCCCACCAACAAGTCGGCCGCACCCGTATTGCGCCAATCGCCCACCGTGGGCACGCTGAAGGCGCCTCCGTTGACGTGGGGGTCGCGCTGTTTGATCTTGCGCGGCGCGTCGTACACGGGCCGCCCGTCCCGATCCATCCCGTAATAGCGACACCAGCAGGCATTGCTGGAAACACTGCCGGCAAACAGGTCGACGCGGCCACCGGGCTCGAGCGCGGCGGCATTAATGGAGGTCATATTGGTCGATCTGTTAAACCACTCGCCGTGCAGCGTTTGCAACTCCCCAATCTCGCCCCACTTTGGCGTGTCGCCGCTCTCTAGCAGCGGCAAATGCCACAATCCACCGCGTCCATCCAGAATTAGCAACCCCGCCATGGGATCAAAGGGATCTACCGGCGCCAGTTTGCCGCCCGGCGGCGGCAGCGGCAATTCAACAGCCCCCACATAAGTAAATTGCGGCCGCCCAACATCCCCGGTGTTACGCAGCAACTGCAGCGAATAGACGCCCGCCTCCCCTTTCCAGCGGCCGTCTCGGTGGTAGCGATCGCGCTGATCCTCCGCGACCCTACCAGTATCGGGATCGACCTGCCAATACTGCCCGCTCTGCGGCACCCCGGCGACAATATCCAGCACGCCGTCGCCGTCCCAATCAAAGGCGGCCATTTCGACCCCCCGCCACTTTTCAATGGCGTCCGACCCCGCCGGAATTTCCGCGTCGACAATCTCTAGCTCCACCCCGCCGCTGCGGCCGGTCGGCGGCCCCTGCGCCAGACTCAGCACCACAACCGGCGCATGCGAATAGGCGCGCGGCGCCACAACAATCTCGGGACGCCCGTCCCCGTCAAAATCCCCCGCCACAACAATTTTGCTGCACAGACCCGCATCGTTCTCGTCGTGGTGGTGCGAGCGCGACATCTCCCCCCAGCGCAACCCGCGGTCGACCAGGGGCGTGCCGTCGGCGATTGTATCGACAAAACGCCAGCTGAAAATGCCGTGCCCCGAATCGACCATTTCTACCTTGCCGTCGCTGTCCCAATCGAGCAAGATGGGCGCGCCGGCCGGCAAAAATAGATCGCCAATCGACTCGGGATCTCCCAGCGTCAGCGGTGCGCCGGCGCCGCTATTGCCGCACTCTATGGGTTTGGGGTACATATCCATATTGTCCTCAAGATTGCCACCAACTCGCTTGCATCGCTCCTACTGCCACAGCGGTTCGCCCTCGTCCAACTGGCTCTGCAAATACTCCTCGTTCAACTCCACCCCCAAACCCGGCTTCTCGCTCAGCACCACGTGCCCCTGCTGAATCACCGGCTCATCAGAAATCAACACATCGTTCCAGGTCGGGTCACCGTAGCGATGGAATTCCAGCGCCAGAAAGTTGGGCACGCTGGCGCACACGTGGGCGTCGCCCACCGTGCTGAGGGCGCTGGAGTTGTTGTGCGGTGCAAAGGGGATATAGTAGGTCTCGGCCATGTTGGCGATTTTGCGGCACTCCGAAAGGCCGCCGCACTTGGAGATGTCGGGCATGATGATGTCGACGGCCTGCTTTTCGAGCATGTCGCGAAAGCCGTAGCGCAAATAGGCGTTCTCGCCGGCGCAAATGGGCGTGCGGGTCGATTCGGTGACGCGGGCCAGGGCGTCGATGTTTTCCGGCGGCACCGGCTCCTCCAGCCACATAAGGTTGAGGTCTTCCACCGCCTGCGCCACCTTCATGCCGGCGGTGGCGTCGTAGCGCCCGTGCAGGTCGATGGCCAGGTCCATCTGCGGCCCCACCGCGGCGCGCATCTGCTGCGCCTGCTCGATCATACTTTCCAACTCGCCCGGGCTCACCGACCAGTTCCACGGGTCGAGTTTATGCGGGTTGTTGGCGTCGTCCAGATCAAATTTGATCGCCGTAAAGCCTTTGTCGCGCACGTCGTCAGCGCGCTCCTCGTAATTCTCAAAGGCGCTGTCGACGTAGAGCCGCACGCGGTCGCGGAATTTGCCACCCAGCAGGCGGTACACCGGCACGCCCTGCGCCTTGCCGGCTAAGTCCCACAGGGCGATCTCCAACCCGGTGAGCGCCGATATGCCCAGCCCCGCCATGCCGCCGCGAAAGATGTAGCTGCGGCGAATGCCCTCAAAACAGGCGTCGACGTCGCGCGGGTCTTTGCCGATGAGTTGCGCCGCCATGGTCTGGGTGGAGCCGCGCCAGCCGCCGTCGACGTGGCTGGCCTCGCCCGTCCCGTAAACGCCTTCGTCGCTGTAGACGCGCACATAGTGATAATGGTAACGCGCCTGGCCGTTCACCTTAACGCGCGCTTCGGCGGTTTTAATCTCGGTAATCTTCATGAAAATCCTTTCTATTCACCTGCTGTTGAAAATCCATAGATGGTAATTTGCCGATACGTCTCCCCCGGTCGCAAAATGGTCGAGGGGAAGTGGGGTTTGTTCACCGAATCGGGAAAGTGCTGCGTCTCCAGGCAAAAACCGTGGTACTGCTGGTAGACGGCGCCCCCCTTGCCCGGCACTCCGTCGAGAAAATTGCCGCTGTAGAGTTGCACCCCCGGCTCCGTCGTCCACACCCGCATGCGCCGGCCGCTGTGCGGCTCGCTGACCTCGGCAATCAACTCGGGCGCCGCAACGTCGCCGTGGTCCAGCACGTAGTTGTGGTCGTACCCCATGCCCAACTGCGCGATGCGCTCCCCCAATGCCACCGGCTGGGTAAAATCCAACGGCGTCCCGTCCACCGAACGTATTTCGCCGGTCGGCAAGCCG
>CAXGRO010000774.1:0-2939 GCA_964012055.1 uncultured bacterium | reverse complement strand
GGACGCCGTAACCGTGCCCGGGGCGGTGTCGGCCTGGGTCGAGGTGTCGCGGCGCTTTGGCAAATTGCCCTTTGCGGATTTGTTTGAGCCGACCATTCCCTATGCCGCCGACGGTTATATGGTGGCGCCGGTGACGGCTCAGTCGTGGCGGGGGCAGGCGGCGGTATTGAAGGACATGCCGGGCTTTGCCGAGGCGTTTATGCCGGGGGGGCGGGCGCCGGCGGCGGGGGAGAAGTTTGCGTGCCCGGCCCAGGCGCAAACGCTGGAGCAGATTGCCGTCTCCAACGGCGAGGCATTTTATCGAGGTGAGTTGGCCGAGAAAATATGTGCCCATGCGGCCCAGTGCGGGGGGCAGATGAGGATGCGCGATTTGGCGGAGCACCGGGCTGATTGGGTGGGCACGGCGAGCCAGGAGTATAGGGGGTATGCGCTGCACGAGATTCCGCCCAACGGCCAGGGCCTGGCGGCGCTGATCGCGCTGGGGATTTTGTCTTATCGCGAGGTGGCCGCTTTTGCGGTGGATTCGGCCGACAGCGTCCACTTGCAAATTGAAGTGATGAAATTGGCGCTGGCCGATGCCTATCGCTACATCTCGGACCCGGCGACGATGGACGTGGCGGTGGAGGATTTGCTCGACCCGGCGTATTTGCAGCGGCGGGCGCAGGAAATCGACATGCGGCGGGCGCAGGACCCGCAGCATGGGGTGCCGGGACCGGGCGGCACGGTTTACTTGACGGCGGCGGATGCCGGCGGCATGATGGTGTCTTTTATTCAGTCGAATTACATGGGGTTTGGCTCGGGCGTGGTGGTGCCGCAGACGGGCATTAGCTTGCAGAATCGGGGGGCGGGGTTTCGCCTTGACGAGGGGCATCCCAACCAGGTGGGCGGGGGCAAGCGGCCGTTCCACACCATCATTCCGGCTTTTCTCATGCAGGGTGTCAATCCCGTTATGAGTTTTGGGCTGATGGGCGGGCCGATGCAGGCGCAGGGACATACTCAGATGGTTTTGCGCCTCGTCGACTACGGCCAAAATCCGCAGGCGGCGACCGATGGGCCGCGCTGGCAGATTTTACGCGGGCTGGAGGTGGGGGTGGATCGGGGGTTTGCTCCTGCGGTGCTGGACGAATTGTGCCAACGCGGTCACCACATCAGCGAATTGTCTTACACTGCCTTTGGCGGGGCACAGCTCATCCACAAGCTGGACGACGGCTATTGCGCCGCGTCGGAGCCGCGCAAGGAAGGGCAGGCGGTGGGGTACTAGGGCGTCGTTATGGAACGCGCCGAGTTGATGTTGCAGGAGCAGGTGATAGAGGCTTGCCGGCAATCGCTGCGCCGGGGCGCCGAGCGGCGCCAGGCGATCAATGGCCCGGAGAAATGGGTGGCGTGGCGCCAAGAGGTGTTGGACGTTGTCAAAAGGCCGTTTCCACAGGCCATTTTTAAGCGCGGCGAAATACAGGCCCGCGCCGTTTCCTCGCACACTTTCCCCGAATTCCGCATAGAAAACGTGCTCTTTGAGTCGCTGCCGGGTTGGGAGGTCAACGCCACGGTGTACTTGCCCAAAGAACCTGGGGTATATCCGGGGGTGGTGTGCCCCACCGGGCATAGCAATAAGACGGAGGCTTCGTATCAACAGTCGGCGCAGATTTTTGCGCGCAACGGCTACGTTGCCGTTTCTTTCGACCCGCCGGGTTGCTCGGGCGAATTGGCCGAACTCAACGATCATTTTACCAATGGCCTCATTGGCTATTTAACCGGGTTCTGGTCGCAGAGTCATTTTGTAGTGGACGCCATGCGCTGTCTCGACTACCTCGAAACGCGCGGCGACGTGGAGCAGGGAGTGGGTTTTGCCATGACCGGGCTATCGGGCGGGGGGCTGACCACTTTGATGGCGGCGCTGCTGGACGAGCGCGTGGCTTTTGTGGGGCCGGTGTGCTGTTTGGCTGACCACGAGTCGCTGCATTTGCAGGGGCTCTACAGCAGCTGTCCCGAGCAATTCGGCAACGGCTACATCGCCGCCGGGCTAGACTATGTGGACTGCGTTGCCGCCCTGGCGCCGCGGCCCTGTTTGTTGATGGCCGGGGCCCGCGACGAGGTGTTTGACGTGCAGGCGGTTGAGCGTTTGGGGCGCGAGGTGAAACGGCTCTACCGCGAGGCGGGGGCGCCGCACGCCTGCGATTTATTTGTGGACGGCGACAGCGGCCACGCCTATACGGCGGCGATGGCGGCGGAGATGGTGGGGTGGATAAATCGGATATTTAAAGGGAACAATGCGCCGGCGCGCGAATTGGGGGCGACCGACCTGACGCCCATTGCGCCCGATAAATTGCGCTGCCATCCCTCCGGTGCGGTGAACATGTTTACGGTGAACCAGAACGTGGGGCGGGGTATGGAACGGGCGCGCGATGGCCAGTCGGGGGCGGCGACACTGCGCACGGCCGCGGCCCAGGTGTTGGGGGTTGAGGCCGATCACAAACCGGTGGCGGTGGAAGCGCTGGGCGCGGCGCACCGCAGTTGGCAGGTGCTGGTAGAAGAGGTCGACATCCAGCCGCTGGAAAAGGTGCATTTGCCGGGGCTCATGTTGAGTCACGTGGAAAATAAGGAGCCGCGACCGGGGTTGTTGTGGGTGGACGAGCGCGGGCGCTGGGCGGCTTTGCGGCAGAATGGATTTCTGGTGCAGCCGCTGCGCATGTACGAGGCGGATTGCCGGCCCGACCAGCCGCGCATTCTCAGCATGGAAGTGTCGGGTCTGGGGGCGCTGCAACCAGGCCCTACGGCTTACGATTTGGCCGCCTGGAATGACAGCGAGCGGATTCTCACCTATCTGGCCATTGCCAACGAGCGGCCGGTTATGGGGTTGCGGGTGCGCGACGCGCTGTGCGGACTGGCGTATTTGGCGGCGCGGCCCGAAGTGGACGAGCAGCGCCTGATGGTGGGGGGGC
>CAXGRO010000773.1:0-2955 GCA_964012055.1 uncultured bacterium | reverse complement strand
CGAACCACCTCCCGAAGGCGAACCGGCGCCCAGCGCAGATGCGGGCGATAAGGGCAACGATGGACCGGTTGACGCCGACTTCGAAGTCGTCGACGACAAGAAATAACTCCACCTCACCTTTGCGGCGTCCCTCTCTACGTCGCAAAGGTGAAATCATAGCGGTCGCTATCAATTCCAGCAGAGATCGTCGGGGCGTCCACTCCTACAAGAAAAACCTACTCCAAAGACTCCCCCTATTCGGGCCGCAACAACAACTTAACCCCTTCCTGCCGCTCCGCCATCTCCATCGCCCGATCCCACTCCTCAAGCGGAAATTCGTGCGAAACGAGTTTCTCACTGGGAATCAACCCCCTCTCCATCAACACCAAAGCCCGCTTCCACGCCGGCCGCCGCTGCCCAATCCCCCCGCTCACCTGCAATTCTTTATAGGCGATCTGCTCAAAATCAACCTCCACCGGCTCCCCCGGCAACCCCATCTGCGAATAGCGCCCGCGCTTGCGCACCAACTCCAGCGCCAAACGCATGGCCGGCGCCACCCCGGCGCACTCCACCACCACATCGGCCCCGTAACCTCCGGTCAACTCCCGCACCCGCTCCCCCGCATCTACCTCGTCGACATTCACCGTGTAGTGCACCCCCAATTCCTGGGCCAAACGCAAGCGCGCCGCATCCGCTCCCGTGCCACACAGCAAAACAACACCACCCTCGGCCAACGCCACCAAGGCGGCAAACAGCCCCACCGGTCCCGGCCCGGTAATGGCGACAAAATCGCCGGCCGCCACCCCGGCCTGCTCCGTCACCGAATGCACACAACAGGCCAACAACTCGGTTAGCGCACCGGCTTCAAATCCCACATTGTCGGGCAATTTGTGCACCAACCTCGCATTGCAAAAAGGCGCAAAACTGCCGTCGTAATAATAACCCATTACCCGGCGTTGGGGGCAGAGGTTGTAGTGCTCGCTCAGGCAAAAGTCGCAGCGCCCGCAAAGGTAGATACTCGGCTCGCCGGTCACCCGATCGCCCACGGCGACCTCGTCGCCTACTTCACCCCCCTTTTCCACCACTACGCCGCTAAACTCGTGCCCAATTACCACCGGTGTGCGTATATTGTAGTTGATCGTATCGTGTAAAATGTGCACGTCCGATCCACAAATGCCCGTGGCCTTGACCGCTATTTTAACTTGGTTGGGCGCCGGCGGTTTATCCTCTACCTCGCGCACCGCCACAAAACCATCGCCGCGCTCGTATTTAACTACTCCTTTCATCCGCATCCTCCTCTGTCAATTGTCGCCCTCTTGCTCTCTTCCCATCAACCTGAGGCGGTCTCCAGCGGCAAGTTCACCGCGTTTATGTAAAACAATCACTTTAGATATGCGCCCACCAATAATATCGCTTACTTCGACTATGCCCAGGCGCTGGGGATTCTGCCCCGCCGCTGGATTAACGCGCGCGGACCCGGGAAAAACCGCAAAGCGGTATCCCAAGCGCAACCCGTTCTCACTGCCGACGTTAATAAAGATTTCGTCGCCGTAAACCGAGAGAATCTCCGCCGGCTGCCCCCCCAAATTGAGTCCGCTGGGCCGCAGCAATTCCGCCAACTGCACAGCCAAATCGTCCATTGCCGTCAACGTCGCCTGGCCTATCACAGTAGCCTCAAATTCGCTGGAACCAAATTCTATTTGATCGAGGCGAGTGAATTGCAGATCCTGCTCGCGCGGCTTGCCCAATAAATCCAACCCCAGCCCACGATCAATGGGCTCTTGACGAGAGGCGATGGACCCCACATCGCTACCATCGGCCACACGCAGGGCCTGCAAGGTAATTTCGGCGACACCAGCATAGGATTTGTAGCCGCCCAAAAGCGGATCGCCGACGGAAACGCGCCGCATGTCGTAGTCGATCAGGGTGCCCACCAACAAAATATCGGCCTCCATGCGCCGACCGGCGACCAGTGCTTGTTCGGTACTAAATTTACTGCCGACAGGCAACACTTCTTCGACCACCTCAAAGGGCACTGTGCGCCAGTCGGGCTGAGTGGCCAGACGCAGGCTCAACAGGCGCGGCATTTCCCTCTGGACATCCCAAACGTCCTTGCGAAAACCAGACTCGTCTACAAATGGCAGGACGGCAATATACTGCTGGGTTAGCGCGGCGGCATTGTCCTCTTGCCTTTTGTGCTCGAGGAAGAACTCCAAGGCCGCAGTATCTTCTCCTACATCTGTTGGCGTCTCCGCTCCGGGGCCATTGGCGAGTCCCAATTTCGTCAAAAATGTGCAGCCCGGCCACAGCAACGGCAAGACCAATAAAAGCAAACGACCGACATTCATCGCAGAACCAAAACTCAATAGATGATCCTTCCATTTATCTTTCACACCATTAAGAAGTGATCGATCCAAAGGACTGTCAAGCAATCTAACAAAAGAGGCGGCCGATCTACTTAAGCAATCAGAAAAATATTATATTTTGACCTATGGCTGCCCTCAACTCCACTAAAAATTGGTTGGGTAGGATCAAAGGGCTAGTGCACCGCCCCTCCCCCACCACTTCTTCTACACAATCCGCTGCGGCCCCCCTAATAGAATACCTTACCGAACAAATTTCCGACGCCGCACGCGCCGCCTCGGTCATGGCCAGCGTCTCTCACTTCCTAGAGTTGTCAACGGACCAGCAGACCAGGGAATTGCCCAACACCTATTTGCTGCTCGAAAAATATCTAGTAGAAGTAGACCCCAACCGCCTCTTCACCCAAGAAAAACTGCGCGCTATGGTTAAGTCGCGCTACGCCGGCTTGTTAGAGCAGTCCCACTTTGGCCTCATATTTGAATCCATTTCGCGCCAGGAGTTGCTGTTGTGCCGCCTATTGTTGCTAAAGGCGTTAGAGGGCAGCATTGCCGTTGTGGTGACCACCCTGATTTGCCCCACGGAGGCTGAGACTATTTCTTAACTGCTAAGGAG
>CAXGRO010000772.1:0-2967 GCA_964012055.1 uncultured bacterium | reverse complement strand
CCTTGTGGATGGTTGAGCACCAACCGGCGGTATAAATCTTCCCCCCACCTATCCTCGCGCCTTTGTCCCCCCCCAGAACCGTCGGTAAACTGAAGATCCACCACGATCTTTTCGCGCGCCTCTCCTTCCCCCTCTGAGTAAAAGGCCACCTCTGCTATACGCTGGTCGCGCAAAAAGCCCACGCTTTTTAAACTGGCTGCTTTTGCCCTGTGGCCATCTACCCCTAAGTGCTGATCCGCAGGACGGCTGACCACATCGACAATTTTTAAAGTCACCTCCCCATTTAAGGGGACGGCTACGATCGCTTTTTCGCTACGGACATTGGTCGACGCCTCATAAACCAGGCGCAATCCGCTGGAGGTACTGTGCAGAATTTGAATTTCCCCCCACGCCTTGGTGAGACAGACAAAGAACAGGGGCCCCACCAACCACCTAAAAATATTCATTCCCTAATCCTTATTCCTCTCGCACCACGGCGAATTTGCCCTTTATAGCTCGCCCACTGCGGTCTCCTGCGATATAGAAATACATCCCAGAGGCCACCAACTCGCCATTGGCATTGCGCCCATTCCAGGTTGCGGTATTGCTGTTAGACACCTCTTCCAATTGCCGCACCAAGCGACCGTCCAGGGAAAAAACATTGATTTGGGCCCCCAGCGGCAAGCCGGCGAAAGTTAATGAACGGCCTCCCCGTTTCAGATAAAAGGGGTTCGGATAAACATTGCTGCCCACTGCCACCACCTCCCCCCCCTGACCCATTTGCAAACGCCCCAGCCCATCAAAAGTGCCCACCCACAATTCCTTTTTAGCGGCATCGAAATGCAGCGACTCGACCTGGTCGTCAATGAGCCCGCTGTTTTTTGCAGTAAAGGTAAATCCCATTAACCCGTTGGACGAAAATTGAATCAGCCCTTCTTTTGTTCCCACCCAAACATTGCCGTCGGCGTCTTCGACCAAGGACGTGATAAAAGCAGATTTTAGCCCGTCGTTGAGACTTAAGGTGCGCCAATTTTGTATGTCCAACGTGCCCGTTTGCCTATCGTATAAGACGCGAATGATGTGCAACCCGTTGCGCGTCCCCACCCAAATTCTGTCCGTGGCGTCCACCATAATCGCGGTGATCTCGTTGCTGCTCAGCCGCTCGTCAAAACTGCTGTTGACTACGATGGCGGTTTCGTCACCGGCAATAAACGGCGTGCCCCCATCGTCGAACAATATAAATCCGTCCTGTGCGGTGGCGATCCACTTTAACCCTTTGCTGTCGATGTCCAACTTTCCCACATCTCTACCTGGTATAAGTCCCAGTGACCTCATGCCGTACAATAAACCCCGCTCAACCGGAAAGCCTTCCATTACCGCCAACCCCGCCTGAACATTGGTGAGCCAGATCAATCCCTGGTCATCGCGCGCTATATCGCTTACCACCACAAAGGAAGGCGCATTGGGGTGTGTAATGCCGCGCAATACGGAATTGCGCTGGTTGAGTTGCCACCAACGGCCCTGGGTATCCAAAACGGCCGCCCCATCGGCCCAAGTTCCAATCCACACATTGCCCTCCAGATCGGTCTCTACCGCTACAGTTATGTCCGAAGGCACGCCCGTCTGGCTATTGTGTATAATCCATTCATCGCCATCAAATTGGTAAATGCCATAGGGCCGTCCAACTCTATCGTTGGGCACGCTGGCCACCCACAAATGGCCGCCTCGTCCCACCACCATATCAAAAAAATGGTTCCCCAAGGGCTCCCTCGGGCTGGGTATAAATCGATTGTTCCAATTTCTCAACCCCTCCGAGGTGCCAATCCACAGCGTGTTTCCCGCTTGCGAAAGGGAATACACATTGCCAAAAAAACCGTCCAACTTTCGCCAACTTTGTCTCTCGTCGCGCTGGTAAAAGGTATTGAGTTCATGCACAGCAATGACTTCCCCCCCCGAAACTCCCAACGCCTTAGCCTCAAAAATAAAATCTGTAGTCCACCTATTACTCCCCTCGTCAAAGACCCAAATTCTATCTAGCCCGGCACAAAAAATCTGCCCGTCTACAACCAATAAATCTTTTACATTTCCAACGGTCGACGTCGAGGTCCAACTGTCTGGGTCCTGCAGATTGGCCGCGTTTAAATTAGCCCATGCGATCCCCTCAACAGTACCGGCCCACAGGCGACCGTCAAATAGAGACAAATGGGTCACTTCGGCATCCCGGCTCAACTCCCCCAATTGGCGATAATTCTCTTTTACCCGTTCTACTTCTACTAGAAAAGTACTAATCCCTTTATCCGTGCCAACATATATGCGATCCCCAGAAGCCAATAGGGCGTTTATGCGCAAATCCCTAAAAATCAGTACAGGATCGTCAAAACGCCCTTCAACAGGACGATAGCGACTCAATCCATCGCCATTTGTGCCAAACCACAAGTGCCCCTGGCTATCGCTGGCAACACTGAGCACTTGATTGCCTGCCAGGCCGTCGAGCCGGGTAAAACGGGTGTAGGTTCGGGAGGAGATATCGTAGCGCAAAATTCCTCCCTGCGTGGCGTTCCATACTTCTCCATCCAGAACCAGTACATCGTGAATTAAACGCATACTAGTAAAAGCAGACCATTCGCCCACTTGTGCTTGTAGTGCGCAGCTAAGAAATATGGTTGAGAGGATACAGTAAGAGCGAAACAATGACATATACATACTTATCGACCGCCAAAAAACCACCACACAAGACCCCCTAATTAATTGTATATTATATAACTTACAATAAATAAAAACAATCGATTAAACAAATAAAAAACCCGCCACACAGGTGGCAGGGTCGGGTCAAACTATTATTTAGATGGTTTTAGTTTTTCTTTTTGCAATACTGTGGACACTTTTTGTAAATCATTGATAAATAACGGCTTAGACAAATAGATATTGAAACCCGTAACTTATTGATAAATAATCACTTACGAATTTCAACCTTACAAAAATCCGCTC
>CAXGRO010000771.1:0-2970 GCA_964012055.1 uncultured bacterium | reverse complement strand
CGAGGTGAGGCCGACCAGGCTTAAAGAAGCGGTTTCGCGCAGGTCCATAATTACTGGGTGGCGATGCCTTCGGGTGAGGAACTGGTTTCGGCGGCCAGGCCGCCGATGTCGTCGGTTGCCAACGTGGGGTTGTGCAGAGTGATGCGGTCGTCGGGGCTCAGGCCGTCTTCGACGACGACGTAATTTTCATTTTTCTTGCCCAGGGTGACCACCTGTTCCACCGGGACGCCGTCTTTTATTCGGTAGACCACGGACTGGCCGTTGCTTTCAAAGACCGCGTCGAGGGGAATAAAGAGGGGCTGTGGTTCGCTGGCGACGGCCATTTCTATACTGCTGTCGTCGATAACCGAGTCGGGTTTGGCCTCGGGGCGCGGCGGTATGGTTTCGATGATGACGGTGGAGGTGGCCGACATGCCCGGCTTGAGGCGGCTGTCTTCTTCGTCGATGGCCACGGTGATGTCGAAGACCTTGACATTTTTCTCGCCCTCTTTCTGGCGCCCCAGCGAGGCGATGGTGGTGATGGAGCCGTGGAAGGTGGGCTCGGGCAGGGCGTCGAGTTTGACCAATACGGGTTGGCCGACGGAGAGTTTGTCGACGTCGACCTCGTTGACATAGGTCTTGACCTGCATGTGCGATAGGTCGGGCAGGGCCAGCACTTTGACGCCGCCCCACACATTGTCGCCGACGCGGATTTTTTCGGGGCCGTCGCCTTTCCACACCTTGCCGTAGACCACCAGGCCCGGCTTTTCGGCGTTAACGCGCAGGCTCTCGAATTCTTTCTTCGCTTTGTCGAGTTCGCGCTGGGCGCGGGCGATTTCGAGTTCGCGCTTTTTTATTTCGGCGTCGTTGATAATTTTCTCCGATTCGAGTTTTTGCACCGCCTTGTCGTGGTTCAGTTGCGCCTGGATGGCACTGATTTCGGCTTTTTCTTTTTCGATGATGGCCTCGAATTTTACGCGTTCGACCTGCAATTCGGCGAGGCGCAAATTGGCGGTCTGGTCTTCTATTTCGGCTTTGAGGACGGCGATATTGGCGCGCTGCTGGGCCTGTTCTTTTTCGAGTTCGGCCTGGGCGGTTTCCAGGCGCTGCTCGCGGTCGGCCAGATTTTTTTGGAATTCGGTCTCTTCAAAGCGCACCAGCAAATCGCCTATTTCGGCCTGTTCGCCCTCGGGGAAGAGTTCGGCGATTTTGAGTTCGCCGCGCACCCGGGGCGCAATGATATGCTTGGCGTCTATAGCCTCGAGTTCGCCGCCTTTCAGTTCGAGGGAGATAACAAATTCGCCTTGTTTGACCTGCAGTACGGCAAAGTCGATTTCTTCCTCGCTGGCCATAAAGCGCGTAGCGGTAAACAGGCTGCCGCCCAGGACTATTATGAGGATGGCGATCAAGAGTAGCTTTTTTGAGCCATTTTTTTCAGGGGTTTTGTTTTCTGACGCCACGATTCACTCCTCGCGAATTTAGATAAGCGTGGGGTTGCCCAGGGCGATGACTTCGCCGTCTTCGAGGCCGGCTTGTATCACCACGTCGACGCCGTTGTGGGGACCCAGTTCCACTTCGACCTCTTCAAAAGATCCGTCGCGCAGGCAGTAGACAATTTTCTTGCCGTCGCGCTCGAAGATGGCGCCCAGCGGCACCGAGTGCACGTCGTTAAGCGTTTGGATGACGATTTCTACCTGGGCCGACATGCCGGGTTTGAGGCGGATGTCCTGTTCCTCGATGTCGACCAGAATCTCAAAGATCTGGATGTTTTCGGCGCCCGGTTGGGGGGTGGCCATGGGGGCGATGTCGCTCACCTCGCCGTGGAAGACCGGGCCGGGGAAGGCCTCCAGGCGGATAAAGGCCTTTTGTTGCAGGGCGACGCGTTTGAGGTCGACTTCGCCCACCTGGCACTGCACCTGCATGCGCGAGAGGTCGGGGATTTCGAGCAGGGCGCGGCCGCCCCACACCTGGTCGCCGACGGCGACTTTGCTGTGCTCGTCGGCCCCCGGTTTCCATATTTTGCGGTAGACCACAATGCCCGGTTTGGTGGCGTACATGCTGGTGCGCTCGTAGTTATCTTTGGCGCGCTCATAGTAGTGCTGGCGGCGGTCGATGCGCTGCTGTTGTTTTTCGAGGTCGACGCGGTTGATGATTTTCTGCGATTCGTAGCTCTGCTTGGTTTTGGCCAGCGAGCGTTCGGCTTTGGCGTATTGGATTTTGCTGGTTTCGAGGTCGATGGGTTTGCCGAATTCGGCCATTTCGAGATTGAGCTTTTGCAGCTTTAAATTCTCTTTCTGCTCTTTGATCCCGATGGCCAGTTCTTTGAGACTCCGTTCTCTTTCGGCTTTGATTTTGGCGTATTGGGCTTGTTGTTTTTCCAACTCGCCTTCGTCATCGAGCATTTCGCGCTCGAACTCGGCCGGGTCGAATTGGATGATGAGGTCGCCCACCTCCACCTGCTCGCCCTCGGGCCACAGGTGGATGATTTTGAGGCGGCCGCCGATGCGCGGCGACATGATGACTTCGCCGCCGGCCGCTTTGAGCTCGCCGCTCTCGGCCATGGTGACGTGGAAATCGCCGCGCGTCAGTTGCTGGGTGGGGAAATCGGTCGCCAGCGCCGGGCCTTTGAAGGCGGAGGCGACCAGTGCCGTGCCGGCCGCTGATATGAGAATGGCGATGAGTCCTACAATGCGTCGCTTGCTCATAAGCTTTTAGCCTGCGCTGCGCATGCCGTCGCTTTCGATGTAGCCGTCGCGAAAGCGCACGATGCGGTGGCTGTACTGGGCGATGTGTTCTTCGTGGGTGACCAGGATGATGGTGTTGCCGTCGGCGTGCAATTGGTTAAATAGTTCCATTATTTCTTCGCCGGTGCGCGTGTCGAGGGCGCCGGTGGGTTCGTCGGCCAAAATGATGGAGGGGGCGTTGACCAGGGCGCGGGCGATGGCGACGCGCTGGCGCTGACCGCCCGACAGTTCGTTGGGGCGGTGGTCC
>CAXGRO010000770.1:0-2978 GCA_964012055.1 uncultured bacterium | reverse complement strand
CCCATGATGGGCATGATAACTTCGTCGCGCAAAAAGACGACGATGGCCTCAAAAAAATTGGCCAGCCCGCTCGGCACCATGCGCGGGCGGCGAAAAGCGCTCAAAAGCAGTACGAGGAGCAAAAAACTGGCCACCCACATCATCACTATGTGACGAGTGATCGACATGTCGATGGTGAGGCCAAAAACCTGAAAAGGCGGAAATTCGGGTAGTTGAACGCTGCCGTCGAGTACGTTGTGGGCGTTGATGAAGGGCAACTCCAATTTATTGCTATCGAGGATGTGCCCCATGATGTCTAGCTGTTGGTCTGCGGCGTCGGCCGCATGCGTATTCCCCGCCATTAAAGCCCTTAGTTGAGATTATGTCATGTGAGGAGAGGCGCTCGACCCGTGGAGGGGCCGGAACGCGCAATAAACTAACCAGACATAGAATGTCTGTCAACACATTATCGGCCCCGCCGAACATTTTTTAGCGACGCCCTAGGCCTGGCTTCTCTTTTCCCGTTCCCGCCGCAGTTTTTTGAGAAGGAAAACGATCTCCAGAGCCTGCACGGCAAAGAAAATTGTCATCAATGCCGCCAGATAAAACACCGGCTGCACGTTGGTGAATTTGAACAGTATCACCGAGATTGCGGTCACCAATACCAGGCGAGCGCCCATCCCTCCCAATACCGCCATCATGAAAGTGCTCGAATCTTTAGAAAAAGACCAGGCGGCTAACCACCAAGCCAGCAGGCCGTTGAGCGCCGCCACCGCCACCCCGGCGAGCATACTAGTCCACATTTGCTTTCTCCTGCTCCTGGCGTTTCTTGTCCATGTGAATCAGCCTTTTGTAGAAACTGTAAAAACCGCCGCCCGCTCCAAGAAAAGTACATAAAAAAAGAAAGAGCGGCATCGTCGACAATTTCTGATCCAGCCACCATCCGCCCAAAAGGCATAGGAAAATGGTCACAGCGAACTGCACTCCTAAACCAATGTAATCCCCCGCTTGATTAGAAGAGCGCAACACTTTTTTTGCTTGGGAATCGTCCTTGGGAGTATTCATTGTGCTAGACGACGGCAATTACGGTAGAGCGCACTACGCCCAACAGCAGATCTGGAGCCAGTCCAATAAAGAATATAGCCAGAATGGCCAGCAGCAACACGGCCAACGGCTCCGGCGCCAACACAGCCTCAGGCGCCTCCTCATCAGCCTGCTGCATGTACATGGCGACGATCACCTTGGCACAGCAATACACCGCCGGTAAACTGCCCAGCGCGGCGATAAGGGCCAACTCCGCGTAGCCGCCTTCCAGCGCCGCGCTCAAGACGTAGAATTTGCCGGCAAAACTGGCGGTGGGCGGCAACCCGGCCAGCGATGCCATCAACAAAGCCAGGGCCAGCGCCAGCGCGGGGTGGCGAGTGGCCAAGCCGCGGTAGTGGCGAATTTCCAGCGCCACTTCGTCGGCGCGCCGATACATAGTTAGGACGGCAAAAATCCCCGCGCTGGTCAAGGCGTAGGCGCACAGATAGAACAGCGTTCCCGTCACCCCCTGGGGGTTGACCACCGCAAACCCCAAAAGCGCGTACCCTCCGTGTCCGACGCTGAGGTAGGCCAGCATGCGTTTGATACTGCGCTGGTGCAGCGCCACCAGATGCCCCCCCAGTATCGTGAGCAGGGCCAGGCCCCACAGCAAAGGCTGCCACATTTCTTGTAATACCGCAAAAGCCATAGAAACAGTGCGCATGAAAACGATCAGCGCGGCAATTTTGGGGCCAGTTGCTAAAAAAGCGGTCACCGGTAAAGGCGCACCCTGATATACATCGGGTACCCACATATGAAACGGCACCAGAGCCAGTTGGCACGCCACTCCGAGTAAGAGCAGCACGGCGGCGGCTCTCAATAGATCGCCACTCTGATGTTGGGCGTCGAGCAAGATACTGCCCATAATCTGCAATTGCGTCGTGCCCGCCGCCCCGTACACCAAACCGGCGCCATAGAGCAAGAGCAGGCCGGACAACGTGCCAATTACAAAAAATTTAATCCCTGCCTCGCTGGCAAAAACGGAATCTCGCGCCACCGCAGTCAGGGGATAGAGCGGCACCAACATCAGGGTAAATCCCAGAAAGACCAAGAGCAGGTCGGCGGCCGCAGCCATCAACATCATGCCCAGCGTAGAAAGCAATAGGAGAATATAAAATTCGCCCTTGTGCAACCCCGGTCGTGGCGGGTGTTGCAGCGACAGGAGAATACACAAAATTGCGTTGCCCAACAGGACTATATCTGCAAAAGTACTGTACGAATCTGCCACCAACATGCCGTGAAACGTCCAAACAGTTTCGCCGCGCTGCCATTCCATCAGCGCCAGCGTGAGCACGGCCAACCCCCCCAACACTGCCAGATATCCCGCATTGTGCGCCGTGCGGCGCGGCCAAAACGCAGCCTCCAACCCCACCAGCAACAGGACCAAGCCCGCCAGCATCAGTTCTGGATAAATCGCCGACCAAGCGAACGCGCTGTCCATGCCTTACTCTCCCTCCACAACCGGGCTGTGCACCTCGCCGGCCACATCTGCCCCAGCGCGCACCAACACCTGTTCAACGGCGCCCTCCGTCCGCTGCAGCAGGGTCCCCGGATATAACCCCAACCACAGCGAAATGAGCAACAGCGACACGACCGGACCCAATTCGCGCCAACCCGCATCGCCCGCCGCTACTTTTTTTTCTCCCCACATGCAATGCTGAAATACACCAACGCAGCGCCAGGCGATTAGCAGCAGCGCTAGAACAGCCGCCACCGCATGCGGCGCAAAGCGCTCGTAACTGCCCAGCAAAATAGCCAAAACGCCGGTAAAACCTCCCAACCCCGGCAACCCGGCAAAGGCGAGCAGAGCGACGCAGAAAAAAGCGGCAAGCACCGGCATGCTCTGCACCCCTCCCCCAAAATGCGCCAATTCCTGCGTTTGAAAACGTTGGTATAATCCTCCCGCCAGCAGCAAG
>CAXGRO010000769.1:0-2978 GCA_964012055.1 uncultured bacterium | reverse complement strand
TAAGGCCTCCTCCCCAAGGAGCCACCAAGCCCACCCCCACCCTACCCAACCCAAACCCCAACAATTTCGCTTAAAAAAAGCGCCTGGCGTCTCCAATAAATCTGACGCCAGGCGCTAATTATAAAAACTGATTAAAGCTGAAGTTCTAGTACTTGTAATGCTCCGGCTTAAAAGGACCTTTGACCGGAATACCTAAATAATCGGCCTGTTCCTTGCTAAGCTTTTCCAGTTTGACCCCCAGCTTTTTGAGGTGCAACTGCGCCACCTTCTCGTCCAGGGCTTTGGGCAAGCGGTAAACACCCACCTCGTACTCGTTGTTGAACAATTCGATTTGTGCCAGCACCTGGTTGGTGAAAGAAGCCGACATCACAAAAGAAGGATGGCCGGTGGCGCAACCCAAATTGACCAAACGCCCCTCGGCCAAGAGAATAATGCTGTGACCGTCGGGGAACGTGTATTTGTCCACCTGCGGTTTGACCTCTTCCTTTTTGATGCCGCGGAACTTCTCCAGCGCCTCCACCTGAATCTCCACGTCAAAGTGGCCGATATTGCAGACGATGGCGTCGTCCTTCATCTTGACCATGTGGTCGATGGTGATGATGTCGCTGCAGCCGGTGGTGGTGACGAAAATGTCGCCCTCCTTTACCGCCTCGCGCATCGGCTTGACCTCGTAGCCCTCCATGCTGGCCTGCAGGGCGCAGATGGGATCGATCTCGGTGACAATGACGCGGGCGCCAAAGCCGCGCATCGACTGGGCGCAGCCCTTGCCCACGTCGCCGTAGCCGGCCACCACCACCACCTTGCCGGCCACCATCACGTCGGTGGCGCGCTTGATGCCGTCGGCCAACGATTCGCGGCAGCCGTAGAGGTTGTCGAACTTCGACTTGGTGACGCTGTCGTTGACGTTGATCGCCGGAATCTTGAGGCTTTCTTCTTCCACCATGCGGTAGAGGTGGTGCACACCGGTGGTGGTCTCTTCGGAGACGCCGCGGATATTGTCGAGCATCTCGGGGTGGTGCTCGTGGACCCACTTGGTCAGGTCGCCGCCGTCGTCCAAAATCATATTGGGGCCTTTGCCGTCGGGCCACAGCAGGGTTTGTTCGGTGCACCACCAGTACTCGTCTTCGGTTTCGCCCTTCCAGGCGAACACGGGCACGCCCTCGCGGGCGATGGCGGCGGCGGCGTGGTCCTGGGTCGAGAAGATGTTGCAGGAGGCCCAGCGCACTTTGGCGCCCAGTGCTTCTAGAGTCTCGATGAGTACGGCGGTTTGGATGGTCATGTGCAGCGAGCCGGCGATGCGGGCGCCTTTGAGCGGTTTTTTCTTGCCGTATTCTTCGCGCAGGGCCATCAGGCCGGGCATTTCTTTTTCGGCCAGGACAATTTCTTTGCGGCCCCAGTCGGCCAATTCCATATCGGCGACTTTGTAGTCTTTCTTGGGTAGTTTGAGGGTTTTGCGGGCGGCTTGCGTCATGGTTTTTTTCCTTTGAAGGTGATGAGTTTGAGAGATTGCGGCTCGCCGACGATGGCGGTGTCGATGACGTCGAAATGCGATTTCTCCAACCAACCCCGCACGGCGTCGGGCTTAAAGCCGAGCCACAAATCGGCCTGGCTGTCGCGCAGGCTTTCATCGTCGTGCTGGTGCAAGTCGACGATGGCGATGTGGCCGCCGGGTTTGAGGGCGCGGTAGGCTTCGGCCAAGACGCGGGAGGGGTTGGAGAGGTGGTGCAATACCATGCAAGCGATGGCGCTGTCGGCTTCGCCGTCGGCCACGGGCAAGTGCTCCAGATCGCCCAGGCGAAAATCGGCGCGGCCGACCTGGGAATTGGCGTTTTGGCGCGCCAACTCCAGCATGGTGGTGGAGGAATCTACGGCGATGACCTGATCGGCTTGCTGCAATAGGCCGGGGATGAGCAGGCCGGTGCCGGTGCCTAGGTCGAGCACTACAGGGCTGTGTTGGGGCAGCAGGGACAGGGCGACCTGGCGATAATAGTCCCCATCCAGGCATTGGTGATGCAGGTCTTTGTGCGGATCGGTGACGCTGTCGAAGAAGGTGCGGGTCTGCTCCTTGCGGCGCTCGATGAGCACTTCGAGGTGTTGCAAGTCTTCGGTGTAGTGCGGCAGGCTTTGTTCGTGGCGTTGCAAATGCGCCAGGGTATCGCTGACCAGGGGGGTGCTTCCCTCGTTCCACTGGTAGTAGATCCAGGTGCCCTCGCGCCGATTTACGACCAGCTCAGATTCAGCTAAGATCTTGAGATGTCTGGAGATGCGGCTCTGTCCCATATTGAGAATACCGATGAGTTCGTTGACGTTGAGGGCGCCGCGGCCCAGCAGGCGTAGCAGGCGCAAACGGGTCTCATCGGCTAAGGCTTTGTAGATTTTGAGCGGATCGGCCATAAATTTAAGAAGATTGCAAGATTTTTTGAATATAGGCGATAAAACAAGAAATGTCAATATCAAGATTTATTGATATATGAGTTCTATGGCCGGATCCAGGAGTATATTTTATACGCTAGGGTTCCTATCGCTTAGCTTGTGACCGGACTCTTTGCTGGCCACCGGCTCTTGGCAATCGCATAAGCCTCAGGGTTTAAACTGCTCGTCGCGCCAGGAATAAGCGGGCGACCAGCCGAGTAATTCCTTGACATTTTGGGTGGAAAGTGGGGCGCAAAAACCCTCGAGCTTTTCTTTTACGGGGACGTTGGGATAGACCTGGGCGATGGCGTCCATCGTCGGCACGTCGATCATGGTGTCGTCGGCATTGAGGAAGAAGCGGTGATGCCCCGTCCAATTGTCCGACTCGATCGACAGGGCGCAGGCCGTCGCCGCGTCTTTTATATGCAGATAGGTCCAAAAGCCCTGGCAGCGCTCCCACACATCGGTAATGGGGTTGGCGGCGAGTTCGCAAAACTTGGCGTCGTTCCACATGCCGTTAAACCGCATGCTGGCAATCGACATCCACGGGCTGTGGCGGGCGAATC
>CAXGRO010000768.1:0-2979 GCA_964012055.1 uncultured bacterium | reverse complement strand
TTTCAACCTTACAAAAATCCGCTCAAAATCGAAAAAGTGTCCACAGTATTGCTATCAATTACCCATCAATTAAATGGTTTTATCATAAACATTTGATTTATATAAAAGTTGAAATTTTCATTAGCTTCCGAGTGGCATCTTCGTCAAATGACTTGATCAGTCAATTCCGCTTCCGCGCTCTTCGCTGATGCGAAAACGGCGCATGAGTGAAGCGAGCGTTTCGTTGCGGGAGGTGGGTGGGTTGTCGAGAAAGCGCTGGGTGTCGACCAGCGGCTCGCCGAGATTAGTAACCTCGATACGATCGTCGAAGAGTTCCACCATTGGTTCGGTTCCGGTGGCAAAAAAGTCCTGGTGAATGAGGGCATTAGCCACCAGCTCGCGAAGGCTTTGCCGCCGAGCGGATCACCATTGATTTGTTGGATCGTTCAAAACGAGGGTAAGTGCACCAGATCGTCATCCTCGTATTGTATGGCCATGTCTTTGTGCGTTACGAGTCTATCTATGAATATTCTGCCCGGATAATCCCTGATTTCAACCACCCCTTGCGTGTTGAGCAGGCACTGAAAGACAAATTTACTCATGCTTTCAGCAGATTTGCACAACACATAGGTAGTGAGATGCGCTATATTTATGTGACCAGTCTACTCATATAACGCGCTCTCCATCTGACTTTTCCACAACAGAGCTATGTGTTAAATTTATAATGTAAGCTGGGCAATTGTCACCGTTGATTGCTATTGGGTAGCAGCGGCTGTGCTGGAACTAAAAATCAGGAGAGATTAAATGTCCGAGTACCAGGATGAAACCGAACTCATCGGCGCCTTGATGGCCCTTCCCATCTTTAACGGTTTGGACTATGCGGATGTAGAGCGATTGTTCAACACCTGCGACTACTACGAAGTGGAAACCGGCGTCTCCCTTTGCGAACCCGACACCATCGATGATAGTCTGACTATTTTCCTCGGCGGCAAACTGCGTTTGGAAACGCGGGAGGGCGACAAATTGGCGGACGTGACGCAGCTGCGCGTTTTGGGCGAAATGGGCGTGTTTACCGGCCATCCCCGGTCGTCGCGGGTGGTGGCCGAGGAGACCAGCGACGTGCTGGTACTGCAGGGCGAGGCGCTGCAGGAACTGGCCGAGGAAAACCCCGATTTGAGTATGCAGATGCTGGCGAATTTGCTCAGAATGCTATACGAGCGGACCCACGAGACCAACCGCCACATTCAGAAGTTGCAGGAGAGGCTCGACCGCTTGACCGAGCGCCTGGCGCAGCTGGCGCCGGACGACCCGCTGCTGGCCGACGCTGCGGCAGATTGAACGCCGCCAAGGGAAGTGTATTATAAGCAGGGCTCGTTTCTTTACAACCATTTAAAGGACTTAAAAAGTGGCAAAAACTACAATCATCTTTGGCGTCTTGCTGGTTTTGCTGGGCCTGGGCAGCTACTTTGGCACGGGAAGAACCAGTCTCACGGCGCTGATCCCCGCGGGTTTTGGTTTGATCCTGCTGATCTTGGGACTGCTGGCCCGCAGAGAGGCCTTGCGGCCGCACGCCATGCACGCGGCTGCCGCCCTGGGGCTGCTGGGAATTTTGGGGACCGCCTCGGCCATCCCCAAGCTACTTAAACTGCTGGCCGGGACACCGCTGGAGCGCCCTCAGGCTGCTTTCGTCCAGGCGCTCATGGCGGGCCTTTGCGCCGCGTTCGTGGCCCTGTGCGTGCGCTCCTTCATTCAGGCGCGGCGGGCTCGCAAGGAGGGCGTTGTCGAGGGGCAAGAGGAATGAGACGCCGTCGCTTCCTTTTGATCCGCTCGCGGCGGCCGGTTGTAAGAGTTCTCTCACTGCCTCCACTTTATTCGCGCTGCTTATTAGTTGTACCGGAACGCCATTTTTTTGAGATCTGTTCAGCAAGCTCGCCGGAAAAAATAGAGGGAGCAGCGTAATGGCAGTTGAATTTCCTCGGCTTTCCGAGGCGCGGCAGCTGGAGCGGTTGGTGCCACCCAAGGGATGCGTGCGAGCGGTGATTGACACGGACACGTACAACGAAGTGGACGATCAATTCGCCGTTGCCCACAGTCTGCTCTCGCCCGAGTTCATGGCCGTGGAGGCTATTTATGCGGCGCCTTTTAGCCGCAGCGGGGGAGTGACGCCGGCCGAGGGCATGGAGCAGAGTTACGCAGAGATTCTGCGGCTTTTGGCTTTGCTGGGAGTTGCGGCGGAAGGCTTGGCCTGGCGCGGCTCCACCGAGTACTTGCTCGACTTGGAAGCGCCGCCGCAGAGCGCTGCAACCGCCGATTTGATAGAGCGGGCGCTCAAGTCGGCAGAAGACGATCCGCTGTACGTGGTGGCGATTGGGGCCGTCACCAATGTGGCGTCGGCGATCTTGCAGGAGCCGAAAATTATAGAGAAGATTGTCGTCATCTGGTTGGGGGGTCACGCGCTGCACTGGCCCTCGGCGCAGGAGTTTAATTTGCGCCAAGACTTAAACGCGTCGCGCTTTATATTCGACTGCGGCGTGCCGCTGGTGCATTTGCCGGCCATGGGGGTGACCGACAGATTGTTGACGACGCTGGCGGAGCTGGAGGTCTATGTCAAAGGGCGGGGCGAAATTGGCGATTACCTGTGCGAAATTATCCGCGGTTACAGCGACAACCACTTTGCCTATTCCAAGGTCATATGGGATATTGCGGCGACCGCTTATCTGGTCGAGCCGGCCTGGGTTTCCACCCACGTCGTCCACAGCCCTATCCTCACCGACCAGATGACCTGGAGTATTGACCACTCGCGCCATCTGATGCGCGCGGCTTATCAATTGAATCGCGACGCCATTTTTGGAGATTTGTTTAAGAAACTCGCTGCCCACGCAAGCTCGTAAGAAGCCGTCTTAAAATTGCGCGTTCTTCGCGCGTCTTTTGAGTAAGAGATGAACCATCGCGATCTGAATGAACGCCTCGCTGTTGCGCGGCAGGACTTCATAATTTTTC
>CAXGRO010000767.1:0-2988 GCA_964012055.1 uncultured bacterium | reverse complement strand
CGGTCAGGCGGTCTATACTGTAGGGTTGGCGGCCGAAATCCACTTTTAGCCAGGCACCCCATTCCCCTTCTCGCAATACTTGCCGCTGGTCGTCCCAGACGACTTCGATGGCGCGGTGCGGGCGGTCGACGTAGGCGGCGAAGGAGGTGCGGTAGGTTTTTTCTTTTACTTGGGGTCCTTGTACCTGAAGACGGGCCCAGCCGTTTTTCAACTCTATACTGACTATGCGGCCGCCGGGAACCTCGAGCTCTTCGCCGGGGTATAAAATGCTCTCCCCGTCTGCCAGGTGCGCGGGCAGGGTGTAGGGGCCGTCGGTGTAATATGTGAAGGTGCCGTAGGTGCCCAGTAGGTCCGGCGTACCCATGCCGGCGAAGATGCGCGTGGCGCAGGCGCAGGCGGCAAAGGGATTCCAATTTGAGGTATGTCCCGCCGCTGGCGGAAAGTTGGCCGGCACCTTGAATATGGTCGCGGGTACGTTTTGGGCGGCCAGGTAGTCCCAAAAGGGTGTGCCTTGGCGCTGCAATTTCATCTCGCCGGACGGCTCTTTTCTGGACGTTGACAGGAAGGGGGCGAGCGGTGTTAGGTCGCGGTGAATAAAGTCAAAAATGCCGTGACCGTCTGGGTCCATGCCCGTGATAAAACTCGACCAGGCCACCGGGCTCTGGGGCGGCATGCTGGTGCCCAGCGGTTTAAAACCGCCGCGCTGGGCCAGGTGTTTGAAGTGCGGCATAACGCCTTCGGCCATCAGATTTTTGAGCAGGTGTGGGTCCATGCCGTCGATCCCCAATACAAACAAGCGCCGGGTCTGAGGCTCGGGGTTGTATGCGCAAGAACACCACAAGCAGAGACAGAGGGCGGGCAGGATGCGGACGCGTATTGTACGACCTGTCCTCATGTTTGTTCCCAAGTTTGTCGGCGCTCTGCCTTTGGGGGGGAGGCCTGTGTCTGGGGGGTTTGGTTTATTGCAAAGAGATCCTCGCCCTGCATGTAGGCGGGCGGGGCGATGTCAAAGAGCCGGAGTATGGAAGGGGCCATATCCAGGATGTGAGCTTTGTCGCCGCTGATTTTCCTGCTGGAAAACAACACCCCTGGAACCAGGTTCGGGTCAACGCAGTGGTCGCCGCTCCAATGCCTGGTATTGTCGGCAAAGACGTCTGCGTCGAGGGCGCCGCTGGCCCCCTTCCAGGATATGCGGTAACCTGCGTTGTAACCCACCAAGATATCCGGGGCGTCGTCCAGGTAGGGCCCCGAAAAAAACCGCGCGCTGTCCCACGCCCGATTGATGGCGATCTCGCCAGTGGTGGGGTCGCGCATTCCCGAGAGTTTTTGCACCAGTTCGGTTTTGAGGTCACTCAAGGCGTCTTGGTCTACCGTGCCTTGCGCTTCTCTATTCTTGCGATTGATATAAATGCCAGAGAGTCCCAGGGCGTAGGCGCGGGTGCGTTGCCAGTCGACGTCGGCCAGCCAGGCGCCGTCGCCGCTGGCGTTTTCTTTGAGCGCCAGGTAGCCGTTGTCGCGCAGCCAGGTATTGAGGTTGACGCCGCGTTTAAACGAGCAGAAGCCGTGGTCCGAGACGACCAATAGCACGGTGTTGGGGTCGTCGCCCAGGTATTCTACGACGCGGCCGACGAGTTTGTCCATGCGGGCGTAGAGATGGGGAATGACGTTGGCATGGGGTTGCACTGCTTTGTCTGTGTTGGCCGGGTGGTCGGCGTCCAGGGTGCGGAAAAACATGTGCTGAATGCGGTCGGTGCCGTCGAACACGCAGGCGACGAGGCCCTCGCGGGTGTGGTCGAGGGCGTGGAACAGCATGCGTTCGCGTTCCTCGTGCATCAGGTAGGCCTGCTGCAGGAAGGCCGCCTCGTCAATGGCCCCGGTGTTGAGCGCGTCGGTGTCTTCGAGCAGGCCCAGGGTGCCGAATTTGCCCAGGCGTTTGGCCAGGTATGCGGCAAAATAGGTGGGATGGGATAGGGGCAGGTGGGGGGGGTCGGGGTCGATTTGTAGCGGTGTGACGTAGAGTTTAAAAGGCTCCAGAGATACGAGGTAGAAGCGACAGACGGCTTTGACTTTAACGCCTGCTCCGGCTTTAAAGGTCAGTTCTGTCCAGGGGGTGTACTGCTTTACTTGGATGTCGATGGGCTCGCCGCCCAATGTTAAGGTGGCTCCGGCCCGGGCGGGGTCGAGTTGAATGTCTATGGGGATGGAGAGTTCGGTTCCATCTTGCAACAGCGGGTTGGTGGGGCCGGTCAAGGCGGTGCGGCCACGGTTGTCTTGAATGTGGACGCGTACCCATTTCCCCTGTGAGGGAGGTGTGGTGTTGGCGTTGCTGGTAAAGCAGGTGAACTCTCCCTGGGTGCCGCGCAAGTCGGGCGCGCACATGCCCGAGAGCAGGACGCCGTTTTTGAATTTTTCGGGTGGAAAGGTGATGGGCATGCGCACGATGGAACTGAAGATGCCGCGCTCTCCCAAAAGTTTCCAAAAGGGCTGGCTGCGGCGCATTCCTCTGACGCGCGCCTTGCTTAGCGGTATGCGGTAGCGGCCCACTTTTAGGCTGCGGGCCGGAGGACTAATGGATGCCGAGGAGAGTGCCGGCAGGTAGGTGGCGGCGTCGCGCGTGATAAAGTCGAAAATATTGTGCCGGGAAGCGTCCACCCCGGTCGAAAAGGAAGACCAGGCCGAGGGCGTGAGGGCCGGGAGGGTAGTGCCCAATTCGCAAAAAGTTCCTTTTTCGCTCAGTTGCTGTAAATTCGGCAAGCGCCCTTCGCTCATAAATTGCGCCGCCAGCTTGGGGTCGAATCCGTCCAGGCCTACTACCACCACGCGCCGCACTGCGTTGGGGCCGCGCTTTTGTCGGCGGCGCCAGGCGATCAGGAAGCGCAGCGGTAGCAGCAAGGCGCTCAGCGCCGCCACTGCGAGAATGACGGCGGTCCAGGTGCCATGACCGACCTGATTTGCTCCATTGAAGGTGAGACTGTTACTTAACATTTA
>CAXGRO010000766.1:0-2993 GCA_964012055.1 uncultured bacterium | reverse complement strand
AAGATACCAACCTGAGAAAACGGCACTTTTTTGTCAAAAAATGTCCACTGTATTGATCCAATTTAGTGTTATCCTAGTATGTGGACGGTCAGGTAGGGGGCAGTCCCGACGCTCATAACCTTAATTCTTAGAATTGGCAGCCTTCGGCTCTCGCCCGGCTCCTGCCGGGCTCCGAGGCCAATCCGCTCTGGGACCGCCCCCTACCTGACCTCCGCAAACGTAATTTTTCTTCGCTGTACTGCTAACTATACTACACCGCTAATATAAACGTATAAAACGATCGTACCAACAGACTCAAACATCTATGTCCGCGCGAAACCAAATAAGAATAATACCGCCCAGCAGCGCGCTCTAGCGGCCTCCACCAAAGCCGATTGGTTTGCCCACATACGATCATTGGGTTTGACCTCTGTGGAAGAATACCAGAAATGGTGTCGCAAGCACGGTTTTAAATTCAATCGCAAGAAAACCTGGCGACAAGAGCGCAGAGAACGACAGGTGGCGCAATTAGAGCGGACCAACGCGGCAGTTCTGCAACACATCCAGGTGCTGGGATTGGAAAACGTCGAAGTTTAGCGACGCACTGAATAAAAGACCAAATTGCTCGACAAAGAGCGCGAACTCGCCGACGCCTGGCAGAACGCCAACCGCAACTCGCATGCCCAGTTCAACACCCTCGCCCGCCACCTGCTGGCACAATACGACGTCCCCGCCTTTATGGACACCGTCTGGTTCCGCTCCGACGCAGAGGGCCGGCGCCAGCAGCAGTGGTTTAAACACATCGGCACCGGCGGCAACATTCGCACCGCCGAGATCCCCGTCCTGCTGTCCAAAAAAATGGCCCACCACTTTTTGCAGGCACCGGACCATTACAGCGTCGAAGAAGCGCTGCGCTGGGGCCAAATCATCGGCCAGGACGGCATCCCTTTTTTGGCGGAGGCGATAAACGCCACGCGCCTGGGGCGGTCCTTTGAAATTTACTATTCCCAGAGTTAGCCGCTCACAAATCCTGCACCGAGCCGTCAAAACCTATAGGCGTGTCCAGCACCTTGTCGATCACCGGGTATTTGCGCAGCGCCTCCTCGTTGAGCTCGATCCCCAACCCCGGCCCCGTCGGCACCGTCAGATATCCCTCCACCAGTTCCAGCGGCTCAACCAGCAAATCGCTCTTGGGCGGCGCCGATTCGCCGGTGTATTCCTGCAGCGCAAAATTGGGGATCGCCGCGTCCAGTTGCACACAGGCCGCCGTGCTCACCGGGCTCAGCGGATTGTGCGGGATCACCTTGACGTGCTGCGCCTCGGCCATGGCCGCCACCTTCTTGCTGCCCGTCAGCCCGCCGCACAGGCACACGTCGGGCCGCACATAGGCCGCCCCCTTGGCCTCCAGCACCTGCTGGTACTCAAAAATCGTCGCAAAGCGCTCCCCCGTGGCAATGGGAATATTGCATTGCGCCTGCACGTCGCCCATCACCGCCGGGCTGTCGGGCAGCATGGGGTCTTCGTAAAAATAGGGATGGAATTGCTCCAGCCGCCGCCCCAGCCAGACGGATTCGGACGGGCTCATCTGCCGGTGAATTTCAACGCATAAATCCACCCCATTGCCCACCGCTTCGCGCACCGCCCCCACCCGCCGCACCGCCTCGTCAGCCCATTCTGAATACGCCTTGTGCAGGTGGAAATCGGGGACAAACGGCGAAAAGCGCACGGCCGTAAATCCCTCTTCCACCTTGGCCGCCGCATCGGCCGCCAGCTCCTCCAACGTATCCCCCACTACGTGCATATAACAGCGCACCTTGTCCCGCGTCTGCCCCCCCATCAAATCGTAAATCGGCACGTCCAGCCGTTTGCCTTTAATATCCCACAGCGCAATATCGATGGCCGAAAGTGCCCCCTGCACCACCGAACCCATAAAATGCGACGAGCGGTAAAGCCATTGGTAGTGGTGCTCGATGAGCGCCGGATCTTTGCCTATCAAAAACGGCTTCATGGTCTCCACCATAGTCACGGTCGGCCGCTGCCAGCCGTGCACCCCGCCTTCGCCAATGCCCACGGTGCCGTCCTCGCAGTAAACTTTGATCAGCAGCCAGCGATCCCAGAGCAGCGTTTCGATATTCTCAATCTTTGTTTTTTTCATAATTTTCCAACCTCTCAATCCCATTGTGAAAGCGCGGCATTACCTTACAATTTAAACGCGATAATCATAGCCGATTGGTCTTTGTCCTGCAAGACAATGCCAGCTCAAAACACAGGCAAAACTGTATCTCTATATTGACAGCCTCACCCTTTCTGGCGATTTTGACCCCCTGTCTTCAGTATAAGCCCATACCGTATACGTAGAAATTAACGTCTACCTGACCGTCAACACTAGAACCAACGCCAATTAACCCGGAGCCCCCATGAAGCTAACCGAAGAACAACACAGTGTCTTCCTCACCTTCGGCTACCTCCACTTCCCATCCCTCTTCGCACCCGACGAAGTCGCCTGGATCAGCGAAGAATTCGACATCTCCATCCAGGAATACGGCGGCGGCAAAAACCACGACGGCTCCAAACGCACCATGTTCGGCGGCCCCATCGAACAACGCCCCAAACTCTGCACCCTGCTCGACGACGAGCGCGTCAAAGGCGTCATCGGCGGCTGCCTGGTCGAAGACTTCAACTACGCCAGCGGCGACGGAAATTACTACAGCGGCGACACCCGCCGGCACCCCGACGGCAATTGGGGCCAGCTCTTCGCCTGCAAAGTCGCCTTCTACCTCGACCCCCTTACCGCCGACAGCGGCTGCCTGCGCGTCATCCCCGGTAGCCACCACCCCGACCATTTCATTCGCGCCCACAAAGTCAATCTTGGGGAATCGGTCGAGCTTTTTGGCGTAGAGCCGCACGACTTCCCCGGCAGCATTGCCCTGAGACCGACCCCGGCGACCTGGCCATCTTCAACCACGACCTCTACCACGCCTCCTTCGGCGGTGGCACCCGCCGCCGCATGTTCA
>CAXGRO010000765.1:0-2997 GCA_964012055.1 uncultured bacterium | reverse complement strand
CTGTACCTCTGCCCCAGCTCAAGGTCGGTGTAGTGGATGTGGTAGACGGCGAAGAAGAAAATCCACCGACGCTCCAACTCTACTTCATCGCCCCCCCTTTGCAACAATTGCGCGCGCTGATCTGCCAGCTGCAACGACAGCAATACGATGAGTATGCGGAGGTTGTTGAGGATGAAGAGGGAGAAGGGCTTTCTAATGGGGCGGTGGCGGCTTCCTAGTTTATGTAGTTTCGTTTTTACTGGTGTGGGACGGTCAGGTAGGGGGTGGTCCCTCGCTCGTCCAAAATCACTGTCAAAATGACTACACCACCGCCACAATGACCCACAAAAACCCCATCAACATGAAATTCTGACACTCACACACCCCATAAACCAACCTGGCACCCCCTCTGCTAAACACCGGGTGAAGATTGCCATAATCACACACCCATAAAAAGGAGACACAATCATGGCACTCACCCATTGGAAATCCGCCACCCTCTTTAACTTTGGCAGCGACTTCGATCGCTACTTCGACAACTTCTGGAACAATAGAGAAGACCGCCTGAGCAACTTTACCTGGTCGCCGGCCGTCGACATTAAAGAGACCAAAGAAGCCATCGAAGTAAGCGCCGAACTGCCCGGCCTCAACAAAGAAGAGATCGACGTAGACGTGGCCAACGGCGTGCTGTCGATCAAGGGTGAAAAGAAGTACAAGAAGGAAAGCGAGGGCGAAAACGCGCGCCGCACCGAGCGCGCCTACGGCAGCTTTAGCCGCGCCTTTACCCTGCCCGCAGAAGTAGAGAGCGACGCCATCAGCGCCGTGTACAAAGATGGCGTGCTGTCGATCAAACTGCCCAAGAGCGAAGCGGCAAAAAGCAAGCGCATTGAGGTAAAAGCCGCCTGAAACAACCACTAGTCTCAGGTCAATTATGGACTTCAAAGACTACTATGCGACTCTGGGGGTCGAGTGCAACGCCTCGCAGGAGGACATAAAAAGGCAATACCGCACATTGGCGCGGCAATACCATCCGGACCTCAACCAGAACGCCGAGGCCGAGGTCCGCTTTAAAGAGATCAACGAGGCCTATGAGGTGCTCGGCGATCCGGATAAACGCGCCAAATACGACCGCTATGGTAGCGCCTGGCAATCCGTCCAGGAGGGGGCAGCGCCGCCGCCCGGGTACGAGGACTTCTTTGCCGCCTTTGACGGCGCGCCCGCAGCGGAGTGGGGGTACTCGCCTTTTAGTTCATTCTTTGATTTCCTCTTTGGCGACGCGCAAAATCGCCGCGGACGGACCGCCTCGCACAACGCCCCTTGGGCGCACCGGGACACCGACTACGAGGCGGCCGTCTCCCTCACCTTGGAGGAGGCGGCCGCCGGCGGCAAACGCCAGCTTTCATTGCCCGACCCCGCGACGGGGCGGCACAAAACGTATGCGGTGAATTTTCCCAAGGGAATGCGGCCCGGCCAGCGCATTCGCCTGGCGGGACAGGGGGGGCAGGGGGGCGATCTCTATCTAGTGGTGCAACTGAACCGCACCCGCGCTTCCGCCTCCAAGACAAAACGCTGCACACCACCCTAACCGTCACTCCCTGGGTGGCCGTTCTGGGGGGCGCAGTGCCGCTGCAAACGCTCGACGGCGCGGTCGTGGTCAAAGTGCCGGCGGGGTCTTCTTCGGGGCGCAAGATCCGCCTCAAAGGCAAGGGCTACCCGCACGCGACGGGGACAGGCGATCTCTACGCCGAAATCAAAATCGCCGTGCCGCAAGATCTGTCGTCGCGCGAGCGCGAGCTTTTTGAAGAGCTGGCGACGGAATCAAAGTTCCAACCCGCCCTAATCTAAAACGTTCTACTGGCCCCCGCCGCGGCCCGGCAAATGCAACCGGCGGATGCGTTCAAGCGCCTGGCCCAGTTCGGCCAGCAGCGGGTTGACAAAGTGCAAATGCAGCGTTTGCGGCTCGCCCTCAACGCGCTCCTGCACATGCACCACGCCGGCCGTGGTTGCGGGCAGGGCCACGTCGGCGGCGGCCGACCAGAACTCCACCACATCCCCCGCCTGTACCGCCAAACTGGCCTGCAGCGCGGCGCCGCTCTCGCTAATGTCGAGCAGGCGCCCTTCGACGCGGGCGCTGAGGGTCAGCAAATCTTCGTCTTCCTCTTCGTCGTTTTGCAGCGTTTTCTCCGCCACCCACACTGACAAATTGGTCTCTAGACACTCGGCGCTGCGCTCCCGGAATTCCTCCTCGCCCATGCGCGCCAATTTGTCGCGCGCCTAGGCGCCCACTTCCACCCGGCGCTGGTCGCGGCGCAACTGGCGTTCCAAACTGCGCAAGAGCAATTGGCGCCCTTCCGCAGAAGCCAGCAAATCGCCGGGGTTGTCGGGGTCCACGGCGGCGGCCACCCGATTGAGCAGGCGGATTTCTTCCGCTTTGAAGCCCAGCGCCGCGGCGCTTTTGCCAAAGCCGACACTCGCCCTGGCGCCGCCTTTGCCGCGGCGCAGAAAGTAGAGTACTGCGGTCAAAACCACCAGCAGCACCGCCAGCAAAATAATCGTCTCTGTCGAGCCCATCGCCTCTTACTCCGCGCTAACTCCTGGCATAACTCAACCTCCAAAAACGGCGCCCTTGGCCGTTTCCCCCACCGCCTTGCTGTAAAAACGCAGCAGCGGCCCGTAGTCCCTTTGCGGCCCGACAAAATCGCCCGACGCCCGCCGCGCCGAAAAAAAGGCCTCGTCCGCCGGCGCATCCCCGTCCAATAAATCCATGCGCCGCGCCTGTATGTCGATGTCGATAACGTCGCCATCGGCCACCAACCCAATAGCGCCCCCCTTGGCCGCCTCGGGATCCACGTGGCCGATGCACGGACCGCGAGTCGCCCCCGAATAGCGCCCGTCGGTGATAAAACTGACCGACTCGTTTAACCCCATGCCCTGCGCCGTGGCCGCCAGCAGCGACAGCTCGCGCATTCCCGGGCCGCCGGCCGGCCCCTCAAAATTTACCACCACCACGTCGCCGGC
>CAXGRO010000764.1:0-2998 GCA_964012055.1 uncultured bacterium | reverse complement strand
GCGGCACGCCCCCAACACCCACCCCAAGCAAACGAACACCCCCACATTTTACGCATTTATTACCCCCCCGTGATCCTTTCGTGATCTTCTCCCCCCACAATTGGTTATATTTATAATTCCCGAATCTAACAACCGCGTTTTCTTATCTAATCACCACAACCCAGATCGCCACCTCGATCCCGGAGACCACTCGCCATGGCATCAATCCACAGCAAAAAGAACTGGCAAATCCCCGAACGCCAGGCCACTCCCGAAGACGCCTACATAAACCGCCGCAAATTCGTCCAACAACTCGGCCTCGCCGGCGCCGGCCTGCTGGCCACCGCCGGCTGCGGCAACGCCAAAGGCAACGCCGACATCGACAGGTCGGCCCAGATGGAAAAAACGCCCACTTCCGACCTCTACCCGGCCACCCGCAACGCCAAATACACCCTCGACCGCCCCCTCACCGAAGAAGGCGTCGCCGCCACCCACAACAATTTCTACGAATTCACCACCAATAAAGACCAGGTCCACCGCCTCGTCGGCAAATTCCAAACCCGCCCCTGGCAGGTGGAAGTGACGGGGCTGGTGCACAAACCCAAGGCCTACGATATCGACGAACTCATCCGCCAGATGCCGCTGGAAGAGCGCCTCTACCGCTTTCGCTGCGTCGAAGCCTGGGCCATGGCCGTGCCCTGGACCGGCTTTCCCTTCAAGGCACTCATCGACCAGGTGCAGCCGCAGGCCTCGGCGCGCTTTGTCCGCCTGGTCACCTTTTATAAACCCGAGCAGGCGCGCGGCCAAAAACTGGAAACCTGGTGGCCCTGGCCCTACTACGAGGGCCTGACCATGGAAGAGGCCACCAACGAGCTCACCCTGCTGGGCACCGGCATCTACGGCCACGAAATGCCCAAGCAGCACGGCGCCCCCATCCGTCTCATCGTGCCGTGGAAGTACGGTTATAAGAGCATCAAGTCGGTCGTGCGCATCGAGTTTGTCGCCAGCCAGCCGGCCACCTTTTGGAACGACCAGGCGCCGCGCGAATACGACTTCTGGTCCAACGTCAACCCGGCCGTGCCGCACCCGCGCTGGTCGCAGGCCAGCGAAAAACTCATTGGCACCGGCGAGCGCGTGCCCACCCAGCTCTACAACGGCTACGGCGAGTACGTGGCGCACCTCTACAAAAAGACCTGAGCCGGCGCCCCGGTCCGTCGCTGCTAAGCGTCGTTAGATCCGCTCAAACGTCTCTTCAAAAAATTCCAGCTGGCCGCTGACCCGCCCCACCTGGCCCGGTTCCAGGGTGCCAAAGCACACGCCCATGTCGGTGCAGGGCCAGTGGCTCCAGCCCAGCAGCGCGGCGTCGGGGGAGGACAGTTGGATAAACTGGCGCCGGTTGCCCTCAATGCGCCAGGCGCGCACGGCGCTGTGGTGCGCCACCACGTGGGGCTGCCAGCGGCTCCCCTGATTTTCGCCGATGCGGTAGGCCAGTTCACCGCGCTCGTGATACGGGCATATTTTCAGCCAGCGCTCCATGGGGGCGCGCAAACTGCTGGCCGGCACCCACAGCTGCTCGCCTTCGCCGGCGGGCAATTCGCAATTGGCCTGGAAAGCGCGGGCCCAGCGGTGAATCAGGCACAGCCAACCCCAGCAGTCTTCCCAGGTTTCGCTCCCGTCGTTGGACAACGACAACTCAAAGAGCAGCGCATCGCCCACCACCTGGGCTTTGCAGGCGCAGCGGCCCTGTGCCTGGCCCTCTTTGGAAGCGGGGCAATCGACATACGACAACGCGCCGTCGGCGTCTGCACGCCACTGGACGTGCGGCTGGTAGCCCCACTGTTGCGCGCGGCTGCCCATCATCTCGGTCAGGCGCAGGGTCCACACCAGCTCCGGGGCCTGGTCCCATTGCACGGCCAGCGTCGGCAGCTGACCCTCCTGTTTCTTTAAGTCCTGCGGCGCCATCGAGTGAAACTGCAAAAACGGGTCGAGATCAGAAATTTGTAGCATAAAAGAATCTCCCTAGGGCATAAAAGTAACCGCCGCCCCGTCGTACGTTTCATCGTGGCGCAGGGCGTTGCGGTGCGGCAGGTATTCCACTAGGATATCGACGTCGTGGATCGAAATTGGGTGAATGAGTTTTTCGTCCTTCTTGAGCAGCTCGACGCGCAGGACATTGGCGCCCGGCCGCGGCAGCATGCCGTCCTTTAAATCGACGTGAAAGCGGTAGCCCCGCACCCCGCCGCCCGGGCGCATCTGAAAAACCCAATCGGCCATGCGAATGCGCTCTTGCGGCACCTCGACGCCGTTCCAGTAGAGGCGCGCCTCGTCGTCGTGCAGCATCTCGTGCAACATGACGCGCAACTCGCAGCGCCACAGCTCGCCCACCGCTTCCTTGGCGGCTATATCGTCGGCCACGTCCACACTCACTTCCTCGGGCGGTGCGCCCACCTTTAACACCCGCGGCAATTGCTCCGTCAAACCATACGTAATGGCTTTGGGTCGGTCGCCGCCGGGCCCCACGTGAAAGGTCTTGTCTTTGTGGGCGACGATATCGGGGTAAGCCAGGTAGCGCAACCGGTCCGTATCCTGGGTCGTATAGGGATAGCGGTGCGGCGGCGGGTAGTAGCGCTGGTAGTGAATGCCCTGCGCCCCTGCCGCATAGGCGTTGGCCACGGCGGCGCGGTGCACTTCGGCCGTCTGCTCGGCCCCCACGCTGTCGAAGCCGGCCAGCACCGGTATGCCGCTGCCCTGCGCCAGTTCCACCATCTCCCGCAGCCGCGCCGTTTCGCTGGCAAAGTCGCCGCCCACCGGCATGGCGATGAGGGTGTCCACAATGCCTTCCTTCAACCAGCTTTCGATGTCGTGGCCAATGAGTTTATTGCCCGCCACCGTCGCCGAAACGCGCGCCACCAGCCGCTTGGCCCGGCCCTGCGCCTCTGCCGCCTCGTCGCAAACTTTGCGAATCTGCCGCATCCACTCGGTCAGGGTGTCGGTGTGTTCCTCCACTTCGCTGCGACCG
>CAXGRO010000763.1:0-3002 GCA_964012055.1 uncultured bacterium | reverse complement strand
TCGGGGATGACGGGGAATACGATTCGCATGTACTAAAGCGCAGGGTTGGTGGGGCGGCGATTTTACCAGATCTGCGATTCTCGACTGTGTTTTCGAACTAAATATTGTAGGAGGAAAGACATGCCGCCATACCGCGCAGGGGTCATTGGCCTGGGGTGGATGGGTTTGTTGTCGGACCTGGGCAAGCGCTCGTGGGAGCGTTACGACATAGACGACGTCGAGCGGCCGACGCCCGAGTTGGATGCGCAGCGCCGCTTTCAATATTACTCGCCGCAGGGCAAGGCGGACGTGCCGCATTCGTGGGCTGAGGTGATGTGGGACCGGCCGGAAGTGGAATTGGTGGCGGGGGCGGAGCGCGACCGCCAGCGCCTGGACGTTTTGGCGCAGCGCTACGGGGTTGAGGCAATATACGAAGATGCGGCGGAGATGTTGCGGCGCGAGCGGTTGGACATTGTGGCTATTGCCACCAATGTCAAAGGCCGGGCCGACTTGACTTGCCTGGCGGTGGAATGCGGTGTCAATGGCATTGCCACCGAAAAGCCGATGACACACACCCTGGCGGAGGCCGACCGCATGGTGGCCGCTTGTGCAGACGCCGGGGTGCCGCTGTGCTGCGGCGCTATTCCGACCAATCACCCGGCGTTTGCGCGGGCCAAGCAATTGCTGGACGAGGGGGCCATCGGCGAATTGCTCTCAATCGAGGCGGAAGCGCCACACGCACAGAAGCAGTACTGGTCCTATTTTGTCGATTCTATGCCGACCTGGGTGTGCGGCAGCGGTTATGAAGAGCGCAAAGCATCGGGCAGCGACGAGTTTAGAGGCCAGGGCGTGATGGCCACCGAGGATGGATTCCTTGTGCATTTTAGGAAAGGCACTGCATCGGTGCGACTGTCGGGTGCCGACGGCGAGATGGTGTTGGGAGAGAAGTGGCGGCTGTGGCAGGACGTGGAGATGGCGGCGGGTCGGCGGCGGGTGGAGATGCCATGGCCCGAGCCGCAACTAGAGGGGGGCTACAATGCGGTTTATGGTCTGGCCGATTTGATCGATTGTTTGGAGGGGCGGCTGGATGAGCCCAAGAATTCGGGGCGGTGCATCGCCCGGGCGCTGGAGGTGGAGATTGGGCTGGTGCAGTCGGCGAATAAAGGTGGGGTGCGGGTAGATTTACCGCTGGCGGATCGCGATCTGGGCCTCAATTACGATTGGTTTCGCTAGCGGTCATTCGATTGGTCAGTACATGTGGGCGACGTATTCTTCGTAGCCGTTGTAGAGCAGGGTGGGGCGGCGTTCAACGTCGCCGATGGCGCGGAAGAAGCGCTCTTCGCTCTGCGACCAGCGGGGGTGGGGGACCTCGGGTTCTACATTGGCCAAAAAGCCGTATTCCTGCGGCGTGATGGTGTTCCAGAAGGTGGCGGGTTGTTGGGCGGTGAATTCGATGTTGACGATGGATTTGACTCCCTTAAAACCTATGAGGTACATTTTGGCGCGCCAACGCCCGGCGGCATCGCGTTTGGGCCGGACGTCGGCACCGCGATCCATGTGGACGGCATCCCGTTTGGGATAGTAGTGCACGACGTCGATCGCGACGGCCAGGTGGAGGTGATGTTCACCGTCATCAATCCAGGCGTCTTCAAGGCCATCGGCATGATCATCGGCGCGCTGATAACCGGTTCCGTGTCGCTGGATCTCGAGTTCTACCGCATGGAGGGCGGCCGCTACCCCGACCAGGCCAGCGCCAGCGGCAAAGTCAAGTCGCATCCCGGTGGTTCGGGCGAGCGAACGGTGCACTCGGCGGTGTTGATTGGCGATGTCAGTGGCGACGGACGCGCCGACCTGCTGGTGCAGGAGGGCCGGGATGAACTGCGAGTTTTTGCCGGCGTGACGGGGCCGGAGTCGTTCGCCCGGCGGCCGCAAAAGGTGGCGGTGGCCATGCCTAAGGAGGAATACACCTGGCTGGTGGACCTCAACGCGGACGGCGTGCAGGATGTCCTATTGCATCACCCGTCTAACACCGAGCCGCAGCGGGTGACGACGCTGATCGCCCGTTAAAGAGGGGGGTTGCGCGATTTGCTACGGATAGACATCGCTCGGGGTTTATGGCCATATTGGACATTTATGCGGAGAACATCATCCATGCTCAAGATACTCATCTGCTTATTCATTTGTGCACCTGCTTTCGCACAGTCTGGCATAGGTGAAGTTGTGCGCATCGCGGATTCTGTAGGTTACGAAATCGATCCGGCAGAAAATGAGCAATACGCTTTATTCCCCCAGTATCAGGATTTTATACTCGCTAAATTTTTGCAAACAGGCGACCGGTATGTTCTGAGAATTTCATACCAGGAAGAGGGCAGAACACTGGCGGAGGATATTCTTTTATCCAGCGAACAATTCGAGGCCTATAGAAAACAGATCGCAGCGGTTGACCAGGCGGCCAGCGATGAGAAATTGCAGAAGGCCGCAACCAAGGCGCAGAAGGAAGGCCGCTTCAGAATGGTCACGGATGCTTTCTTGTACGGCGCCTGGTTGTATGGTCCGGGGATCACTACGCTGTTTGACATAAAAGGGACGCGCGCCGTCGGGGTGCAATTGCTGACTGTCGGGGGGTCTTTTGTGGGGGCAATCAGCGCCACCAAAGATTATCGGCTGGGTTATGGACGCACCAATTTGATACGTTGGGGCAACTATGCGGGTACGTTGTATGGACTAGCCGTCCCTTTGTTTTTTGAATCTGAAAATGAGAAGGCGTATGTGGGTGCGGCGATGCTGGGCACGCCTTTGGGCGGGCTATTGGCTCACAGACTCAGTGCGCACAGATGGTTTAAAAAGGGCGAAACGGATCTGATTACCACGGGTGGGCTGGTGGGCGGGTTGTATGGGGCGGCCATTCCCTATCTCGTCAATATCGAAGATCTGGACAATTGGACGCAGGTTAAAATTTATGCGGCGTCGGTGATGGCAGGCGCGCCCGCCGGCGTTTGGGCAACGACACGACTGATTCGCCA
>CAXGRO010000762.1:0-3006 GCA_964012055.1 uncultured bacterium | reverse complement strand
ACCTCAAAAACCTCTTTGAGAAAATTCTCCCCCATGCGCTTGTACCCCTCCGCATCCGGATGCAAATCGTCGGGCAAATGCTCAGTCAGACTCGCATCAAACAATTTCAACCCATCGACGTAGTAAATGTTCTCATCGCCGCGGCGGCGAAACGATTCCACTGTTTCCGCCACTTCGACGCGCATCCGCTCCAGCGTCATGTCGACGGCGTTGGGCGTGCTCTCGCGCGACGGGCTCCAGATGGGCGAGCAGACCACCAAGGGAATGTGGGGATGACCGTCGCGGATAGTCGCGATGGTGCCGATGACGGCGGGGCGAAAGGCGCGCGGCCCCAAACTCGCGCCGCCGTAGATATTGATGCCGATCTTGACGGAGACAAAATCGGCATCCAGGTCGCGAATAAGCCGGGCAATCATGGGGTCGGCGTGGCATTGGCCGCCGAACCCCAGCGAAGTGAGATTAAAACCGCGGGCGCGCGCCACCACCCCCGGCCAGGTGAACGAAGGCGAACCGGCGGTGCGGCAGTGACTGATCGAGCTGCCGTAGGTGACCCATTTTAAACGCCGGTCTTCGCTCTTTTCGATTCCCGCTCCTTCAGACAACTCCAGTCCGCGCAGCGCCACGGGCATGGCCGGAGAAAGCCACACTTCCACCGTCTTGTCGCCCTCGGGCAAACCGTCAAAACGCACCTCGGTTTGGCCGGCCACATAATCCGCCGTCGCGACCAATTGATCGTCGGCGTAGAGGTCGAAATTGCCGTCCTCGGCCAGCGGTTCGGTGAGGCAAGTGAGCGACTGCGCGTCGGTGACAAAGCGCAAGCGCACACCCGACGGCATTTCGGCGCGGCCGGCCAGCCCGTTGTCGCCGGGCGCATAGAGATCTTGGTCGCTGTGAGGGATGCGCCAGGGTTTGACCCAACCGGCGCCGCTTTCGCAGGAAAGGGCGCCACCCCAACTCAGGCGCGGGTCGTCGGCAGCAATCTTGGACATGGCAAATCCTTATGAGCTTATGACGCAGACGTTTTATGCAAAGACGCACCACAAACGCCCGCCGGTGATTGTTAATTCCTAACCCTGCCCGACAAACTGAATCCACAGCGGCGTCTCGCCCACCTCGTAAACCGTCATGGGCTCCAACTCGCCGCTGGCCGCATCGACCTTATAGGACGCCATGCGCCCCGAGCCCTGCCCCGCCGAATAGAGGAATTTGCCCGTCGGGTCCAGGTCGAAAAAACGCGGCGTCGCCTCAGTGGCAAAATGCCCTTTGATGCTCAGCGTGCCGTCGTCGGCAATGTCGAACAAAGCCAGGCTGTCGTGGCCGCGGTTGGAAGCGTAGAGGTGTTTGCCGTTGGGCGAAATAGCGATCTCCGCCGTCGTATTGTCGCCGTCAAACCCGTCCGGCAGCGTCGAAATTACCTGAAACGACGACAGCGTGCCCTGCGCTGCCTCAAAGCGGTGCGCCGACACCGTGCTGCCGTCTTCGTTCATCGAATAGAGCAAGTCTTTCTGCGGATGAAAAGCAAAGTGGCGCGGCCCCTCCGGCCCCTCGGGCTGGATCTTGGGCGGATCGTTGGGCGTTAACGCACCGCTGGTCTCGTCAAACTTAAACTGGAATATGGCGTTGGTCGGCATGGTGTGCGGCACAAAAGCAAAGCGGTTGGAGCGATCCGTCTGAATGCTATGGGCGCGTTGTCCCGTTTCAATCCACTGCAGCGGCTCCTCCGACAAAGTTCCGTCATCGCCAATCTGGTGCACCGAAACATAACCGGCGCCGTAATAGGAAGCCATCAAAAAGCGGTCGGTGTTGTCCGTCTTTACGTACGGCGGCCCTTCCTGCACCGACACGGCGCTAATCGCCGTGAGCTTGCCCGACGTCCGGTCGATGGCATAGCTGCCCAACTTCTGTTGCGAGCGCAGCGACAAAAATAACCGCGTTCCGTCGGCATTGGTCGCCACCGCCCCGGGCGTGCCGTCGAGCGCGACATTTTCCTGCGCCTCCAGCGCACCGCTATTTTCGTCCATTATAAAATGAGAAAAAAAATCGCTGCCAGAATTTGAAACGTATACGTGGTACGACATAATCCCCTCCAGAGAAGTTGGTATAATCTATTTTTCCGGTCTCATAAAAGACGAAAAGAAGTCATTCCCCTTATCGTCGACTACCGTAAAAGCGGGAAAGTCTTCCACCTCTATCTGCCAGATCGCCTCCATGCCCAGCTCGGGGTATTCGAGGCAGTCGACCTTGCGAATGCAGTCCTGCGCCAGCCGCGCCGCCGGCCCCCCAATCGACCCCAAATAAAAACCGCCGTGTTTCTTGCAGGCCTCGGTGACCTGGCGCGAGCGGTTGCCCTTGGCCAGCATCACCATGCTGCCCCCCGCCGCCTGAAACTGATCCACATAACTGTCCATGCGCCCCGCCGTCGTCGGCCCAAAAGACCCCGACACATAACCCTCGGGCGTTTTGGCCGGGCCGGCGTAGTAGACGCACTGGTCTTTGGCGTATTGCGGCAGCCCCTCGCCCTTGTCGAGCCGCTCCTTGAGTTTGGCGTGGGCGATGTCGCGCGCCACAATCATCGGCCCGCTGAGCGACAACCGGGTGCTGACCGGGTAGCGGCTCAGCGTCTCCCGCACCTTGTCCATCGGTTGCGTCAAATCGATGGACACCACCTCCCCCGCCAGCGATGCTTCTTCAATTTCGGGCATGTACTTGGCCGGGTCGCCCTCCAACTCCTCCAAAAAAATGCCGTCGCGACTAATCTTAGCCAGCACCTGCCGGTCGGCCGAGCACGACACCGCAACCCCCACCGGGCACGACGCCCCGTGCCGCGGCAGTCGCACGACGCGCACGTCGTGGCAAAAATAGCGCCCGCCGAATTGCGCCCCAATGCCCAGTTCGCGGCTCATCTCCAGCACCTCCGCCTCCATCTCCAAATCGCGAAACGCCTGCCCGTACTCGTTGCCCTGAGTCGGCAAGGTGTCCAGATATCGCGTACTGGCCAGCTTGGCC
>CAXGRO010000761.1:0-3007 GCA_964012055.1 uncultured bacterium | reverse complement strand
ACGTGTTGAACGAGAGGGCCTTGGGGAGATCATGCTCTTGTGCGAACACCGGGAGACTTCGCGCGATTTCCTTCAGCAGGCATCGCAGTGCGGTTTTGATGCGGTGTTCGCCTACTGCTGGCACGCAAACGAACGTTTCCCGACAATCGCGCAGGCCTTCGACAAACAGATGGCCGCCATGGCGACCTGGAAAGAATTCGGCGTGCTTCCATCTATGCCTACGGCGACCGTAGGTTGGGATCCGATGCCCTGGTCGAATGAGAATCCCGATACGCCGTGGCTGCACCGGGACACGCTGACGAGATGGTACTCCTCCCCGGCTCAGTTCAGGGATCTTCTGTGCAGAATCAGATTATTTGCGGATTCCTTCCCAGCCGGCAGTCTGACGCGCTCCGTGCTGCTACTTGACAATTGGAACGAATGGGCGGAAGGACATTTCATCAGTCCGCACGCGGGCGGCGGGTTCGGCTACCTGCAAGCGGTGCGGGAGACGTTCACGGAAAGAGACAATCTTCCGGACTACCGAACGCCGGGCATGCTCGGGCTCGGCCCGTATGGCTAAATGGAGCCCACCCGGAACGATCAGAAGTGACAACCAGCAAGCGGGCTGGAGGCGACGCTTGGCAGCGCGCCTCAGCCGCGACGTTAGCATTAGTATTTTTAATGCTCCGCAACGCTGGCATACGCACTAAAAACGGCGTTATCATTGATGAGCATACTTTCCCAATTGAGATAAAATCTGATACTGTCTGATAGACCAAGATATGGCAATACAAATTAATTAGACCCCTTTTTCCAGGCCGACCAGGGCGCTGGCTATTCTCTGCTTTAACTCCTCGGCCTCTTCCGGCGTCCACTCGTAAAACCCCTTTCCCGTCTTCACTCCCAACTCGCCCTGCTCCACTTTCTGCCGCAATACCGCAGACACCTCGGTGGCAGCGGCAAGGTGGGGCAGCAGCCCTTCGGCCACGGCCAAGAGCAAATCCCACCCCGCAATCTCAAAAATCTCAAAGATGCCGGCCACCGCCCAGCGCCGGCCAATGCTGTTCTTTATGGCCACGTCCACATCCTGCGGCGAGGCGACATCGTGTTCCACCAGCCACAGCGCTTCCCGCAGCAGCGCCCCCTGCAGGCGGTTGAGCACAAACCCCGGCACTTCCCGCCGCACCACAATGGTGCGCTTGCCAATGTTGTGCAGCAGCCCACACACCGCCGCAACCGTGGCCTCAGAAGTTTGCCCGCTCGGCACAATCTCCACCAGCGGCACCAGATAAGGCGGATTGGCATAGTGCGCCACCACCACCTTGTCGGGCCGCCGAGTGGCCGACGCAAAAGCACTGGGCATCAAACTGGACGTATTACTCGCCAATATCACATGTTCATCGCAGCGCGCGTCGAGCTGCCCAAAAATTTCCCGCTTGAGATCCAGGTCTTCGTAAACCGATTCGATGACGATGTCGGCCCCCGCAACCGTCGCTTCGAGTACCGTACCGGTAGCAATCCTGTCCGGAACCAGCTCTGCCTGCTCGCGCGTCGTCACCCCCAACCCGATGAGCCGCTCGAGATTCTGCCCAATATTCCGCATCGCCTTTTGCAAACTCTCTTCACTGCGGGAATGCAGCTGCACCTGGTAGCCGGCCAGCGCAAACTCCTGCGCGATCCCATGCCCCATCAATCCGGCCCCAACCACAGCTATACGCCCAATTCCATCCGCGTTCATAAAATCCTCCTCATCAATCATACTATTGAAACCATCGCAGTTAATAAACCATATGTAATTTGGTGTTAGCGGGAGGCGGTTTTGCCGGCGGTGCTTTGTGGGGCAGGCCGCCCTTGGGACTCACAAAGCACCAGAGGCAAGGCCGCCTCTCGCTAACTATACTTAACACAAATGTTTACTTACATCAAAATTTCACATAACTTAATCTAGTACAAATATCTACGCGAATTTTCATCTTCATACTCTGCACCCTAACGGCAATCGCCACCCCTAGCCGAGCCCAAATCTCGCTGGAGCTAATGGACCTCAGCCTCGAAGAGCTGATGGACATCCAGATCTACTCCGCCGGCAAGAAAGAACAGCGCCTGGCCGACGCCGCCGCCATAACCGTCATCAGCGGCGACGACATCCGCCGCTCGGGCTTCACCTCCGTCCCCGAGGTATTGCGCCTGGTGCCGGGCGTGCAGGTGGCGCGCCTCGACGCCAATAAATGGGCCATTACGGCACGCGGTTTTAACAACCGCCTGGCCAATAAACTGCTGGTTTTGGTCGACGGCCGCAGCATCTACACCCCGCTCTTCGCCGGCGTTTTCTGGCGCGAACAGAACCTGCCGCTGCAAGACATCGAGCGCATCGAAGTCATCCGCGGGCCCGGCGCCACCCTGTGGGGCGCCAACGCGGTCAACGGCATCATCAACATCATCACCCGCAACGCCGCCGACACCCAGGGGGCACACCTGCGCCTGGGCGGCGGCAGCGAAGAGCGCGCCGGCGCCAACCTGCGCTACGGCGGCCAACTCGATGCCCACACCCACTACCGGGTCTACGGACAAATCTTTGACCGCGACGCCTTTGTCGACGCCGGCGCCGCCGCGGCCAGCGGCGGCTTTCGCCTGGACCGCCAGACCGACAACGGCACCTCGCTGAGCCTGCAGGGCAGCTTTTACGACGGCGAAGCCGGCCAGACCTATTCGGTCATCACCTCGCCGCTGCCGCCCTAGCAGGAAGTCTTCTCCAGCGTCGCGCCTTTTAAAGGCGGCCACCTGCTGGGGCGCTGGCAGCGCCAGTTCTCGGCGCGCTCCGACATGGCGCTGCAATTCTACTACGACAGCCACGACCTCAACGACGTCGTAGCCTCCGACACGCGCCATACCCTGGACTTCGACTTCCAGCACCGGCGGGCGCTGGGGGGGCGCCAGGAACTCGTCTGGGGCCTGAGCTACCGCCTGTCGAGCGGCGAGTCGGCGGGCAGCTTCACCCTCTCGTTTGACCCGGCCGACCGCACCC
>CAXGRO010000760.1:0-3008 GCA_964012055.1 uncultured bacterium | reverse complement strand
CGCGGCGGCCTTTCGGTGGTGCGCGAATATCGCTTGCTGGCAGAAAGGGCGACGCTCAATGTGCGCTCCGACAAGCGCCGCCATCGCTCCTATGGGCTGTTTGGCGGCGGGCGGGGAGCGCCGTCGTGGAATATTATAAATCCCGGCCCGGAGGAGCGTGAATTACCAGTATTATTAATGGAGCCCGTCCCAATTGAGCAGGGGGATGTTTTCCGCCACATTACGGCAGGGGGAGGCGGGTACGGTAACCCACTGGCGCGCGATCCTCAGCGGGTGTTGGAAGATGTGATCGAAGAGAAGATTACAATTTCTCATGCGGAGCAGGCCTATGGTGTGGTCATAGGTGGAAGTGACCCGCCTGAAGTTGATGTTGAGGCGACGGCCGATTGTCGACGTCGCGCTAAAAATGCCAAAACCCTCGACGGCGACAGATAAATGAGCGCTACACAAGACGACAAACATATCCCAATTGCCGTGGTCGGCGGCGGTATCATCGGCATCTGCTGTGCCCTGCAATTGCAGCGCGACGGACACCAGGTTGCAGTCATTGAGCCCAACGGTATCGGAGAAGGATGCAGCAGCGGTAACGCGGGACAGTTTGTCACGGGCTATTGTGTGCCGGTTGCGCTGCCCGGCATCGTCAAACAAGTGCCATCCATGTTGCTGGATCCGCTGGGTCCTCTAACTATTCGCTGGAGATATTTGCCGCGACTAATGCCCTGGTTGATGCGTTTTACAGCGGCCAGTTCCATGCGGCGGGTGGAGGCTATTGCAAAAGCGCTGTACGAGCTCAATAAAGATGCGGTGATTACCTTTGAGCCGCTTGTTAAACAGGCTGGCGCAGAGCACTTAATAGTTGTCAACGGCCGGTTGGACGTATACCAATCAGAGCAGATTTTTGCCAAAGCGCAGATCAAGTTCGGCCTGCTGCGCGAGTGTGGGGTCAAAGTGGAGATGCTCAACGTGCAGCAGATAGGCGATCTGGAGCCGGCGTTGGCCGGGCGATGTCAGTATGGCGCCTTCTGTCCAGAGACCGCACATACCACAGACCCTCTAAAATTGACACAGGTCCTGGCAGAGGATTTCGTGCGCCACGGCGGGCGCATTTTGCGCGATAAAGTCACCGATTTTCAGCCTGGTGCGGATGGAACCGTGTCGGTGCGCACCGAGGCTGATCTCTACACGGCCAAACGCATTGTTTTGGCCGCCGGTGCCTATTCTCGTCCCCTCGCCGCCAGGCTGGGCAGCAAGTTGCCGCTGGATGCCGAGCGCGGCTATCACGTCATGTTGCCCAATGCCGGAATCGAACTGCGCCGCACTATTGTGTACGGCGATAAATACTTCGGTTTAACGCCCATGCAGGGCGGGATTCGCCTGGCCGGCACCGTGGAATTGGCCAGTGTTGAGGCACCGCCCAACTACGCCCGCGCCGACAATCTCTTGCGCTCTGCCCAGAGTGTCTTTCCCAATATCGGCAAAGAGGGGATAACGCGGTGGATGGGCTGTCGCCCGTCCATGCCCGATTCGCTGCCGGTGATCGGCCCATCGCCGGTCCACGACTCGATTTATTTTGCCTTCGGGCACGGCCATTTGGGCCTCACCGGGGCGGCCGTTACAGGGAAGATTATCGCCGACTTGGTTGCCGGTCGGCCAACCTCTATAGATATTACGCCATTCAGGGTGGATCGATTTTAACGGATTGTAACATCCCTAAATGGATACATCAAACTCATATATTGAAAGCGAGATGTCATGGCTCAAATATTTGAGACCTATCGAGAGCTGCTCGATTGCGTCAAAGCAAAAAACAAAGAAGTAGAAGTTATGGGCAGTGCGCCCGACGGCGCCCCCATCGTCGCCGTGCGCAGCGGCGGCGACAAAACGCCGGCCATCTTCATCACCGCCGGCAGCCATTCCACCGAACAGGCCGGTGTCACCGCGGCGGTGGAATTGATCGACGAACTCGACACCGAGCACCAGGTCTACACCATTCCCACGCGCGATCCGCTGGGCATGAACGGCTACGCCTACGCCCTCAAACAAGGGCTGAGCGAGGACGTGGATTTCGATTCTTTTGAGGAGTTGGAAGCTATTCTGCGCGATAGGGGAGAGCTCCACTACGAAAAGGACGAAACCTTCCTGGTCTTGATCGGGGAATACGGCTACGCCAATTACAACATACTGGGCCGCATGGGCGATGCGCCGGCTGAATCCATCGAGCCGTTTAAAGGGCGGCGCATTTTTATACCGACGCGCAAGGGCGGGGTGGAGGGCACCGATCATTTTAAACGCGCTTACACGCTCATTATGGGCCCGGACGGCGAGTTGCTGCACATCAACCGCTTCCACGACACCCAGTGGGCGCCGGTGGAACCCCGCTGCGCCCGCAATTTAATGAAGCGCATCAATCCAGGCATCAGCTTCGACATACACGAGTCGATGGGCATCGGCGATCGCTTCTGGCTGTCGGCGCGCACCCAGCAGGACGAAGAGGGGCAAAAATGGGAAGAGCGCGCCGCCCGCGAAACGATCCAGGCCATCGCCGACTTGGGGGTGGAGTTGGCGCGCGAAGAGGAAGACGATCCGGCCTCTTTTTTTACGCGGTCCGAACGGGCTGTCTACTGGCTCGACGCCAGCAAGCGCGGCGAGGGGTTGAACTTGATGGATTTTGCTGCGGTGCATTACGGCATGGCGTTCGGCACCGAGATGGGCATGTTCGGCTCGTTTGAGCAGCGGGTGATGCTTGGCAAGCTGACGGTGCAGTCGGCGGTGCGGGTGTTTGAAGAGCGCTACAAATGAGACGCCAGATCAGGATGGGTTGGGCGCGTGGCTTAGCAAGCATACAAATGTGCGGAGACTTATGCCGGGGCAAATGCCTTGAGTGCTGTTAAAGGGCGCCAGGGCATTTTCGCGCTGTGCTGTTATTGCATGTCTATTTTTGGGTGATCGCTACTATATCAATACAGTGGACATTTTTTGACAAAAAAGTGCCGTTTCCTCAGGTTGGT
>CAXGRO010000759.1:0-3013 GCA_964012055.1 uncultured bacterium | reverse complement strand
CCCCCCCCCCCCCCCCCCCGCCCCACCCCAACCCGCTGCGCCCCGCCTGCAACAGGCCGCCGACGCCCGCGCCCTGGCCGTCCTGCTCTACCAGCAAGTTGACGCTTCCCTGGAAGAATTGGGTCTGTGGCCCGCCCTGCTCGACAAACGCCGCGGCGCCCCCGACACCGCCGTCGTCCAGGTGCCCGCCGACCTGCCCCTGGCCATGGTCAACCTGCAACTCACTCGCCTGGTTGAAGCCTGCGGCGGCCAGGTCTTGCATGCCGTTGAAAAACAGCGCCGCCAGCAGGTGGAAATGCACTGCGGCCTCGATTCCACCACCACCACTCTCTTTGTGCTCAAGCGCATCCCGGCGCGCCGCAAAACCGGCCGCATTGCCATTGTCCTCGACGACTTCGGCTACCTGAGTTGGAACGACCACCTCATCGAGCGCTTCTGCGCCCTGCCGCAGCCACTTACCCTGGCCGTTCTGCCCAACGAGGGCAAGGTGCAAAACCTCGTCGACCTGGTTCGGCAACACCACCACGAAGTGCTGATCCACCTGCCCATGGAACCGGAGAACTACCCCGAAAAAAACCCCGGTTCCAACGCCGTCTTCACCTCTCACGACGACGCCACCATCCGCCAGTTGGTGCGCGCCGCCATCCGCCGCATTCCCGGCGCCATCGGCCTCAACAACCACATGGGCTCCAAAGCCACCGCCGACACCCGCGTTATGGAACAGGTGCTGCGCGAAGTTAAAAAACACGACCTGCTCTTCCTCGACAGCCGCACCAGCGCCGCTTCCGTAGCCTACGGCACCGCCCTGGCGCTGGACGTGCCCGCCCTGCAGCGCGACCTCTTTATCGACACCGTCGACGAAGCCACCGCCATCGAAGCGCGCCTGTGGGAACTGGCCGAACTGGCCGCCGCCCAGGGCCAGGCCATTGGCATTGGCCACGACCGCGAGCAAACCCTGCTGGCCCTGGAGTCCATTTTGCCTCGCCTCGAATCGCGCGGCTTCCGCCTTGTCCCCCTCTCGCAATTGGCCCGCTGATTTATGTCCGACTTTGCTTTTGAAGTGGTCGCCCAAGACCCCCAAAGCGGCGCCCGCGCCGGCCTGCTGCACACCCCCCACGGCACCATCCAAACCCCCATCTTCATGCCCGTGGGCACCCAGGCCACCGTCAAAACCCTCACCCAACAGGACCTGCTCGAACTGGACGCCCAGATCATTTTGGGCAACGCCTACCACCTCTACCTGCGCCCCGGCCACGAACTGATCGACCGCGCCGGCGGCCTGCACGGCTTTATGAACTGGCCGCGCCCCATCCTCACCGACAGCGGCGGCTACCAGGTCTTCAGCCTCTCCCAGCTCAACAAAATTCAGGAAGAGGGCGTGCGCTTCCAATCGCACCTGGACGGCTCCTACCACCTCTTTGCCCCCGAGCGCGTCATGGAAATTGAACACGCCCTGGGCGCCGACATCATCATGGCCTTCGACGAGTGCACCCCCTACCCCTGCACCGAACAATACGCCCGCGACTCCATGGAACGGACCCTGCGCTGGACCGCCCGCTGCCTCGAACGCCACCAACAACTCAGCGCCGCCCGCACCCATCGCCCTCCCCAGGCCCTCTTCGGCATCGTCCAGGGCAGCATCTTACCGCACTTGCGCGCCCACTGCGCCCAGGCCCTAACCGCCCTCGACCTACCCGGCTACGCCATCGGCGGCCTGGCGGTGGGCGAGCCCCGCGCCCGCATGTTCGAAATAATCGATGCCACCCTGCCCCACCTGCCCGCCGCCAAACCGCGCTATCTGATGGGTGTGGGCCTGCCCAACGATCTGGCGGACGCGGTGGGCGCCGGCATCGACATGTTCGACTGCGTCATTCCCACCCGCAATGCCCGCAACGGCATGTGTTTCACGCGCCAGGGCAAGCTGCGCCTGCGCAACGCTTCGCTGTCGGAAGATTTCACACCTCTCGATCCCGACTGCCCCTGCAAAACCTGCAAGAACTACTCCCGCGCCTATCTGCGCCATCTGCTCCACAGCAACGAAACGCTGGGCCTCCACCTGGCCACCTACCACAACATCCACTTCTTCCTGCAGTTAATGCGCGATATGCGGCAGGCGATTATTGACGGCGATTTTGTGGGGTGGCGATCTTCTTTTTTTAATAACTACCAGATAGACTGATCTATTTTTTAATTGGCGTTGGCCTGTAACGCGGCATGGGGGGACCTCGACGCTCAGCGACCGTTTTTCTAGAATTGGCGTTTTTCAAAATACCAGCGCCACTCACTCCAAGCGCAGATATACTACGTTGGCGGAGGTAGGGTAGGGTGGTGGTCCCAGAGCGGATTCATTACCCCCGGAGCCGCAGGATTGCGGCGCAGGGGGTAATGCCTCGGAGCCGCACAGGATGTGCCGCGAGAATGAGCGAGGGACCACCCCCCTACCCTACCGTCACTACCCAGAACAAACCTAGATTTACCAAGCATCATTTCGTGATACACCAATTTTCTTTAAATTTTGAAGACTCATTAACCACAAGAGAAAGGACGCCAACCTTGTCATACCTGATCGACGCAGCATATGCCATGGGTGTTCCGCCCAGCGGCGAAGGCCAGCAAGGCAATCCCATACTGGGGTTCCTGCCCATCATCCTGATGTTCCTGGTGCTCTACCTGCTCATGATTCGGCCGCAAATGAAAAAGCAGAAAAACCAGCAGCGCATGATTGACGAACTGGAAAAGGGCGACGAAATCGTTACCAACGGCGGCATCCACGGCACCATCCAGAACATCAAAGACGATATCTTGGTGCTCAAGATCGCCGACAACGTCAAAATTGAACTGTCGCGCGCCGCCGTGCAGCGCGTCAAAGGCAAAGAGGACAATTAGAGCCGCTATGCGCATCGTTTTTATGGGGACGCCCGATTTTGCCGTCCCCACCCTAGAGCGCCTGGCCGCCAGCCGCCACCAGGTCGTGGCCGCACTCACCAACCCAGACCGGCCGGCGGGGCGCGGG
>CAXGRO010000758.1:0-3023 GCA_964012055.1 uncultured bacterium | reverse complement strand
TATTTGTCTAAGCCGTTATTTATCAATGACTTACAAAAAGTGTCCACAGTATTGAATTAGCCAGCGCAGTTAATAATCCATATGTTTCAATCGCCAGCAAACTCAATTCCAAAAAAGGAAAAACATGCTCAGAGCCGGCATCATCGGTTGCGGCGGCATCACCGAACGCCGCCACGGCCCCGTCCTCGCTACCCTAAAAGACCGCGTCCACATCGCCGCCCTGGCCGACCTGGCCCCGCAGCGCACCGCCCTGATGGGCGAAAACTTGGGCGTCGACCCCGCGCACCAATACCAGGACTACGAAGAAATGTTGCGCCGCGAAGCGCTGGATTTTGTCCACATCTGCACGCCGCACCACCTGCACGAACCCCAGGCCGTGGCCGCCCTGCAGGCCGGGGCGCACGTATTGCTCGAAAAACCCTTGTGCACCACCCTGCCAGAAGCCGACCGCATGATCGCCGTCGCCGCTGCGGCCGACCGCAAGATAACCGTGAGTCACAATCAGCTGTTTGCGGCCGAGCACCGCGCCGTAATGGACCAACTGCGCAACGACGCCATCGGTCGCGTTTTCCTCATCCGCAGCGAGGGGGTGAGCCAACACCACGTGCAGGGGCGCGGCGTCGACCAGCACTGGCGTGGCCAATCGACAGCGGGCGGCGGCGGGCCGCTGATCGACAACGGCTTCCACCGGATCTACCGCGCCCTCGACTACGCCGGCGCCCGAGCCGTGCGCGCCTACGCTCAGATAGGCCGCCACGTCCAGGACATTGAAGTGGAAGATATGGCCCTGGTGCTCATCGAACACGAGAATGGGGCGACGACGTCGGTCCAGGTGGGCTGGTGCTCCTGGGGCGGCGGGGTGGGAGTAAACGAAATCTACGGCACCAAAGGACAGATCCGCCTCGGTGGCCAAGACGGCACCTCACTATCGCGCAAAGATGCGGAAGCGTGGGAGTCGATCGCCGTGGAAGAAGAAGAAGCGGACCGACTGGGGTTCCCCACCGTGGTGCAAAACTTTGTCGCGGCCATTGAGACGGGCGGCGAAGTACCGGTGCGGGCGGAGGATTCGCGCCACGTATTGGCCATTGTACTGGCGGCATACGAGTCGGGCCGCAGCGGGCGGGCAGTGGATATAGAAGTGGCGGACGTCGCCACCGGGAGCTGAAAAATTATGCCCGACCGCCCCAACATCGTCCTCTGCATCAGCGACCAGCAGCGCGCCGACACCATGCCCGGCAACCGCCGGGCCGCCATCCGCACGCCCCACCTGGACTGGCTGGCCGAGAGGAGCACCCTCTTCCGGCGCGCCTACTGCACCACGCCCATGTGCTCACCGACGCGCTCCTCCATCCTCACCGGGCTCTACCCTCACGCCACCGGCCTCGTCGCCAACCACCAGGAGCGCGACATCTCGCGCGATATCGGCCTGCGGCCGCAGGTGCCGGTGCTGGCCGACTACCTCAAGGAATCGGGGTACGTCTGCGCCTACACCGGCAAGTGGCACCTGGGCACCGGTGGCGACCGGCGCTCGTTTACGGATTTCCGCACGCGCGCTGGCATCCACGACGTCGACGATCCGGCGCAGAACGACATGCTGCAATTCACCCGCAAGGTGGGGATCGAGATCGGCGGCAAGCTAAAGGGGAACGACCTCGACAAGAGCAGATACGACCCACGCACCCGGGTGGGCACGTCTCTGCTGCCGCTGGCCTTTCACCGTTCCGCGCGCGACGCGGCCCAGGCCGGCCTCTTCATCCGGCAGATGCGCCAGCGCGACGAGCCCTTCGCCCTGGTCTACTCCTGCTACGAGCCCCACCCGCCCTTCGCCTGTCCGGCGCCCTTCGACGCCATGTACAATCCAGACGACATGCCGTTGCCGGACAACCGCGACGATACGGGCGCGTACGACCTGATGCGCGGGCGCTACGACCGCCAGCTCATGCCGACGACGGCGTTCGACGAGGCCGACCTGCGCCACATGTGGGCCCACTATTGCGGTGCCGTCAGCTACGTCGACCATTGCCTGGGTCTGGTCCTCGAAGCACTCATCGACACCGACCAGTTCGACAATACGCTGTTCGTTTTCACCTCCGACCACGGGGAGATGCTGGGCAGCCATGGCATGCTGTTGAAGGGCTCGGTTCTATTCGAGGAGCTGATGCGCATACCGCTGCTGGTGCGTTCGCCGGGCAGGACGCCGGGAGGCCGGGTCAGCGACCAATTGGTCTCCCACGTCGATCTGATGCCGACCATGCTGTCACGCTGCGGTATCGAGCCGCCTGGCGACCTGCACGGAGTCGACATCGGCGGCTTGCTCCAGGGAGGCGATGATCGAGTGCGCCAAGGGTTGGCGTTCGAGTTCCACTCATCCAATTGGGGAGAGCGTCCCACGCCGTTGCGGGGCTGGAGGACCGAGCAATGGAAGTACATCGAGTCCATCGACGGAGCCGAGGAACTCTACGACCTCGAGGCAGACCCCGGCGAGACGCGCAACCTGGTTGATGAGGCCGGGACGCAACCGGCGCGATCGCGGGTGAGATCGGAACTGCGGGCATGGATCGAGGACAGCGGCGACAGTTGGCCGGTAGTGCCCATCTCCGAGCGGCAAGTGCCATGGGAGAATGACGATCGCTGGGGCTGAACGCCCTCAGGCCGGCGCAAAGACCGGCACGCTCGCCCAGCGAGCCGACGGTGCCTAAGTAAAGGCGCACACCCCGCAGCAAAGAGGGCAAACGCACGCCCAGATGGCTGAGTCAACGCCTAGGCGGCGGGCAACGGCGCCTAGGCAGGTCCGCAAGCGACCCGCCTGGGCGTGAGCGCGCCGCTCGCTGTTGACGGGTCAGTTCCCGGCCACCAATGGCATAGCTCCGTGAAAATCAGATCAAAACGCTCTACATTGGACCGGGCGGACCCTGGCAAAACAGCTACAGCGAGAGCTCTCGTCGCAGGCATCGCTTCCATGCATCACCCGGACTCCGCAAACTGAAACGCGTAGAGCTTCGCCGAGCGCATGGTGACGCGCA
>CAXGRO010000757.1:0-3029 GCA_964012055.1 uncultured bacterium | reverse complement strand
GTTTTGCGGGTTGCGGCGGTGGATGCCCGCCAGCAGGCCGACGTAGGCGGCCAGGTAGGCGATATTGTCGGTGACCGTGTCGAACCAAGCGCCGAACTTGGATTCGCACAATTTAACCCGGGCAATCTCGCCGTCGCAGCGATCGAAAATGGCGGCAAATTGCCACAAAGTGCCCGCCACGGCCAGATAGATGTATTCGTCGGCTCGGGTCACCAGCCAGGCGGCGGCCAGTCCTGTGGTGAGGACCAGCAGCACCGTAACCATGTGCGGCGAGATGCCGGTTTCAATGAGCAGTTTGCTGGTGGGTATGGAAATGCGGGCGTTGAGGTGGCGCGAGACAAACCCGCTGGTCTTTTTGGTGACCTGGGCGAAGAGCATGTTTTTGGCCGCCCTGGCGCTGCGGCGGTCGCTTACGTGGCGCCACAACGGCGGCTCCAAGGTGCGCACGGCGGCGCTGTGGTTGTGCGTCTTTTGTTGCAAGAAAGCGTGGATATTTTCGCTTCCGTGGGCGATTTCGGCGGCGGAGAACAGGTCGCCGGCACAGAGAAAAGCGCCGGCACTCACCGGGCCTATAGGGGTTTCAGTTTCGGAAAATGAAACAGTTTGGGTGGCTGCGGAAATTTCAAAGAACAGGCCGTCTTGCTGGGGCGGGTTCGCCGCCTGGACCACCAGATCTTTGGCCTCTATATCTGCGGCGAGCAATTGGCTCAGCGAGGAGTGGTGGTGCGCGTAGTCGCCCAGAAGCAAGAGGAAGCTCTCAGTAGGAAAAAGCGCGGCTCCTTGCAGGGCCTCCCAGGTGACCAATTCGAGGTGGAGGTCAAGGCGTTGGGTGAGCGACGTTATGGACAGATCGCTTCCCGCCGGGGCAATGACCAGAAGGCGCGTAATGCCGGCCCGCTCCATGGTGCGGATGTTGCGGTCCAACAACGACAGGGCCGCAACCCGAGTGTCCACTGATTCGGCTCTCTGAGGTGTGTCCTCAAATACCAGTATGCCCTGGCAAATCATGCGTTTTCTTTCGTCTCTCTGTAGAGGAGCGATTCCCGAACCGAGGCGTCGTCCAGCTGAAAGTCTAGGGGATGTTGGCGCACGTAATTGAGGTCCTCGGGCGTGTCGACATCGGCCCAAGCCAAGCCGTCTACGGCGCAGGTATCTACCGGAAAACCGCCGTCGACGAGGCGCTGAATGCCGTCGAGGAAATAGCTGCTTATGGCCGCCTCGTCGCTGACCATTTTTTCGAGCGTGTGGCGCAGTGACTCCACCGCGGCGGCGGAGAATTTCATAAGGCCTATCGAGGCGGCGTCAGCGCTGTTGAGGGGCAGCGATTTACCGATGCGCACCAAGCGGCCATCGCACAGGTGGATCTTCATGTCGTCGCTGTCGTAGTCCTCCTTGTGATCGACCATCAGGCAGCAGGCGGCGTCTGCGCCCAAGAGGCGCTGGAAGATGTGCGGGTGGAAGACCCCGTCGCCGTTTAGCAGGAGCAGAGGCCCCTCCATTTCGGAGCGTGCTGTCCACAGCGAGATCAGGTTGTCGGAAATGGCGTAGAAGGGGTTGTAGAGCGTTTTGGTGTGCAGAGCGCCGGCATAATTTTCGAGCTGGCGCTCGATGCGCTCGGCGCCAAAACCGCAGACCAGCACGACTTGGTCAACGCCGGCCCATTCGAGGTGGTACAATTGCTGTTCGAGTATGGTCCGCGAACCTATGGAGAGGAGGCATTTGGGGCAGTCGGCGGTAAAGGGCCACAATCTGCGGCCCTGACCGGCTGTCAGAATAAGTGCTTTCATAAAACGAGAGTCCAGGTGAACAAAATTACAGTGGGCGCGGTCCGAGATGGGGCGGGGGAAGAAAGGAGACAGGTCGAGTGGACGCGCCCGGCATCGCCAACCGCCGGCTGTGGCCTAAATCGCCGGTCGGACATTTTTATTAAAAACGCGTGATAAGCAAGTAAAAATACCTTTAGAATAATAGAGATAAACTCCTTTTGCGTCAATAATATAGGTACATGAGAGCGGGGCAATTTGTAGAGATATGTGAAAGGCTCTATATTTGTAATGTTTGCTCTTCAGGCCACACAATGAGGCACAAGTGATCAAGCTTTTGATATTCGCCATGCGTTTTCCACCTGAACACGTGGGCACGGCGCGCCACGCGGCCATTTTGGCCGCCGGGTTGACACAAAGGGGAGTAAACGTCGAGGTGCTGGCCCCCCATTATACGGCGGCACATCCAGAGGACGATCAATTGCCCTACGGCGTGCGGCGCATTCGCCGCGGTCACCACAAATTTGTGCCGCTGCGCTACCTGGCGGCGCGCCGCGCGCTGCGGCAGACTCTGGACGAATTCCGGCCCGACGTCCTGTGGGCGACCAACGGCATGGCCACCAGAGTGGCCGGCAGCATGCACAGCCAATTACAACTGCCATTTATCGGCACCCTGCACGGCACCGACATGGCCACGCGTTTGCCCGGCAAAGCGCCGCACACCTGGGTTGAAAGCCTGTTCCAGAGGCGTTTTTACAAGGGGGCTGCTCGTTTGTGCACTGCAAGTCGTTTCACCCTTGATCTGGGGCTCAGCAAAGGCCTGGATGGCGCTAAAATGCAGGTGTTGTACTCGGGTATAGAACTGCCGAGCGGCCTGGAGGAGCGGCGCAAAGAGGCCGCCGCGCTCCATCCCCAACTGGCCGGCCGGCGCATCGTCTTAACCGTGGGACGCCTGGTCAAACAAAAAGGGCACAGGCAATTGGTAGAAGCCATGCGCCACGTAGCGGCGGCCCATCCCGATGTACTCCATATCATCGTCGGCGACGGGCCGGAGCGGGCGGCATTGGTCGACCGGGTCGGCCAATTGGGATTGGCCGATAATGTGCGCTTTGTCGGTTATATCACCGAGGACGAGTTGGAGGCGTACTACGATTTGGCCGCCGTGTTTGCTCTCACCAGCCACGAGGTCGATTCCTATGTGGAGGGGTTGGGACTCGTCTTTATCGAGGCGGCCGCCCGCGGGCTGGTGGCCGTAGGGTCGCGCCA
>CAXGRO010000756.1:0-3033 GCA_964012055.1 uncultured bacterium | reverse complement strand
TTTCAACCTTACAAAAATCCGCTCAAAATCGAAAAAGTGTCCACAGTATTGTTTAGGCAACGGGGTTAATAGTCTGCCACGGCGCCGTCGCGCAGGCGGCTGTCGGGCCATTGGTAGGGGGGGGCGGTGTTGCCTACTTCGATGGCTTTTTGTTCGTCTACCTCTACGCCCAGGCCGGGGCCTTCGGGGAGGGATACATAGCCTTCGGGATCCATGGTCCAGGGGCGGGTGGCCACGCCGTCGGGCAGGACGTTTTCGTAGCCTTCGTGGATGAGGAAGAAGGGGACGGAGGCGGCCACGTGCAGGCTGGCGGTTAGGCCTAGGTTGGACATGGTGCAGTGGGGGGCTATGGGGACGTGGTGGACTTCGGCCAGGGCGGCCACTTTTTTCATCTGGCTGATGCCGCCGCCATGGCCGCAGTCGGGCTGCAGGATGTCGATGACCTGGGCTTCGAGAATTTCTCGCACCTCCCAGATGGTGCGGTCGCGCTCGCCGGTGGCCAACGGTACGGGTACCGATTCGCGCAGTTTGCGCATGACGTCGATATTGCCGGGGACCCAGGATTCTTCGAGGAAGAGCAGGTCCTTGGCTTGTAGATGGCCGGCAAATTGTTTTAAGATGGGGACCGGCAGCATGCTGTGGGCGTCGAACATGAGCGCCCCGTCTTCGCCCACCTTGGCGCGCCCTTCGCGCACCCGCTCAACTAAGGCGTCGATCTCCGCCGGGGTGCCGGCGAAATACGCCGAACCGCCCGGACCAATCTTCAGGGCTTGGGGGCTGGGGTACATCCAGATCTTGTCGCGACAGGGACCGCCCAAAAGGCGATACACCGGCACGCCCCACAACTTGCCGGCAATATCCCACAACGCCATGTCGATGGCGGAAATGACGTGCACCATAAAACCGCCGCTGCGCAAATTGCGGTGGGCGCGAAACATGCGCTGCCAGTGGTGCTCTATGCGGGTGGGGTTTTCGCCCATGATCACTTCTGAGAGCGATTCGGCCAGGGCGCAGGATATCTTGGTATCTGTGTTGTTGATCTCGCCCCAGCCCGTCACGTCCATATTGGTCGAGATCTTGACATACCCTTTGGCGCCAATGGGAAAGGTTTGAAAGCCGGTTATGCGGATTTGCGATCCGCTATCTTCTACGTGTTCGCTCATTTCTATCTCCATTTTAGTTTTGCAGTAAAAAACTGCGGCGGCAGCACATTATACCCTACCGCGGTATCACCGGCAAGGTCAGCCGCGACGGCCGCGTCGCGTCGTGGAAAACAGTCTGGTGCGCCACCCTGAGTTCGGTGTCGGACCAATAGGGTTTTCCGGTGTTGTGATTGCGGTCGAAATTGGGAAAATCGGAACTGGAGACGTACAGCCGGATGCGCTGGCCGGGCTTAAAGAGAATGCCGGTTGGATTGAGCCGAATCGAATATTCCAGCGGCACATTGGGCTCGATCAGACGCGGATCCTCAAAACCTTCCCGATACTGCGCCCGCATGATGCCGTAGGTCAAATTCATCGCCATGCCGTCTTCCAGCACAACGGCCAGTTTGGCGGTCCAGTCGGTATCGGGCGTATCCGTCTGCGCCCACAGCGTCAGGACCACCGGCCCCGTAACCTCTATCTCTCCCTCCAACGGCGCCGTCTGATACACCAGTATATCCTGCCGGTAGTCGTGCGGCGCCTGGTCGACCGGCGCCGCCTGCGCGTCCTCCCGCATCAAACTCATCACCGGATCGCGCGGGTCGTAGTCGTACTGGTCCGGCGTTTCCCCGCCGGGCGGTTCGCTCGAAAGCACCCCGTCCCCCCCCACTGTGTTGGCCGCCCCACCACTGTGCAAATAAAATTCGGTGTATTCGGTGCGCGCCAGCGGCCACTCTTTCTCGCCGCGCCAGCGGTTCTCCCCCAAAACGTATATCTGCACCGGATCTTCCTCTGCTATCCCGTTGTCGATGCCCTTAAACTGAAAGTCGTACCAGCGCGCAATCATATCGACATAGGTGCGATCGGCATCCGGCCCATAGTCGACGGGACCAATCTTGCGACTAAATTGGGTGGAATCGTGCCCCCAGGGCCCAACGATCAGGCGGTGCTGATCGCGTAAATGCTCGGGCCCGCTCTTGCTGATCCCAGAAAAATTGTCCACCGTGCCGATCAGCCGATCCCACCACCCGGTAATTTGCATGATCGGCGCCGTCACCCTGGTGTGAAAGGCGCCAAAATCCGACAACTCGCGGTGCTGTTCGCGGTGATAGGTCTGCAATTGCTCGTTGAGTGTTGAAAAGACTTCGCCGGGTATATCGGCCAGCGGCAACCACCATATGTATTTGCCGCGCTCCACCCTATCCCAGCGCTCTTTGCCCTCTTGGGGCACCTGTGGCCCGCTCTCATCCCCCGCCCGGCGCCGCGCATCGGCCGCCATGCCGTAGATCCACTCCAGCCGCCGCCCGGTCTCGAACACCCCAAAGGTCAAGTCAAGCAAATTCTGAAATATACCCGAGCACAGCGCCGCCTTGAGGCCGGGCGGCTGCGACGCGATGAGCATCCACGCCAGCCACGAAGCATTTGAATGCCCCCAGGTGCCCACTCGCCCGTCGCTCCACGGCAGCGCCGCGGCCCATTCACAGGTGTCGTACCCGTCCTCAATGTCAAAGGTTTCATCGCGATGCCTAAACATCCACCGATACTCCCCATCCGACGCGTAGCGCCCCCGCTGATCCTGCACGACGGCGGTGTAACCGCGCACCGCCAACGTGGTGGCGATGTCGACGTAGCGCGGCGTCAATTTTTGATAGGGCGTGCGACACAATAATACCGGATACTTGTTGTCATCTGCAGGGTGATAGATGTCAGCCCGCAGTGTGGTGCCGTCGCGCATTTTTGCTTCGGCGTTGTTCTCTATTGTTATTTTATGGGACATGAGGAGGCTCCTGATTATTTTGCAATGTTCTATCGTTGGTTCTGGTGGGACGGTCAGGTAGGGGAGGGTCCCGACGCTCATTCTCGCAGCCCATCCATGGGCTGCTCCGAGGCG
>CAXGRO010000755.1:0-3036 GCA_964012055.1 uncultured bacterium | reverse complement strand
GGTGCACCGAATAACAGTGATGGGGGCAGCGGGGCCGGGAAAGTCTATGTGGTGCAGGTTTAGGCCGTAGGCAATGGGCGGCAGCACCAGCACCTTGTCGGGGGCGCGGCGACCCACCTCAAGACACACCGATTCAGTCAGGAAAACATCCGTATCCAAGGGCAAGTGTTTGCCGTGTTGCTCGGTGGAGCCGGTGGGCAGCACCACCAACTTCTGCATGGAAATGGCCTCGTTCATTTCTTCCCAGGTGAGGCGGTTGTAACGGTACTCGTCTCGCGCAGACATAGTTACCCCTTATCGCTTAGTCGTTTTACAATAAATAGCTGGGATGTACGAATCACACGAGGCCGCAGTTAATCGAGGCAGGAACGTACCGATCACCTTATCTCCAACGCCGACTTATAGCGGCCAGTTTAACCGCCCGCATTGCGCCGCCCACCGGGCGCCGGCAACTCGGCAACGTACTGGTACTCGGGGTCCTGCTCCTGCTTGGCCAGAATCTCGGCGATGTGTTTCCACGTCTCGCGCAAACCCCGGGGGCAATAGGGCATTTCGTGTTTGATGCGCCGGTGCAGCCGGGCCAGCCTGTAGCACGGCACCGCGGCGTACATGTGGTGTTCGATGTGGTAGTTCATGTGCCAGTAGAGGAACTGGACAAAGGGGTTTAAATAAATGGTCCGGCTGTTGAGGCGAAAGTCGGGCACGTTGTCCTGCAGGCCCACGTGCTGGGCCGAATTGCACATCGACTGCAACCAACCGCCAAACATCTTGGGGAAGGTGAACACCAGCAGCACGATCCAATAGCCAGACGCCACGGACGCGCCGGCGATCAGCAAATGGCCCACCAGTACGATGCGTTCCCAGCGAGTGAAGGCGCGGCGGCGCTCCGGGTCGCTGGCGGGAAAAAGCGTCTTGCCCCACGTATCTTGCGGCAGCCCGCCCCTGAACGTCCTGAACTTGCCCTTGAGCAAATCGTAGGCATACCTGTAGTTGATAATGCCCCGTTTCCAAAAATTGCTCATATCAACTTTTTGGGGAAACACCACCTCCATGTCGTCGGGCGGGTGCAGCGTGTACTTATGGTGCTCGGTGTGGCTCGCCCAAAAATGATGGTGGTTGTGCCAGCCCAAAAAGGAGAGGATGCGCAGGAAGAATCCGTTGAGCCAGCGGGTCCTGAAAACCGAGTCGTGCACCAACTCATGGAAACCGTTGATCAAAAAATGCCAGAAATGGCCGTTGACAAACACCAGCAGCGCAGTGACGTACCAGGGCCAGTGGGTAAACGAATAAATGGCCGACCCCGCACCCGCCGCCAGCACGCCTAAATAGCCCAGCGTCTGGGCGAAACCGAGAACATCGCTGCGCTTATTTAAACTGGCCAGTTCCTCGCGCGCCAGGCGGCAGCGATACCATTTGACACGCGTCTTCTTGGGCGGCGCATTGTATTGCGGTCCTGCGGTCAGCACCTCCTCATCGGAAAGTACGTGCTCGCCAGTACCATCGGGACGAACGGGTGTGGCCATATGAGAGAATCCTCGAGTGGAAATTAATAATGTATAGGGCCAATAAAAGCTAATTCCGCCGCTTGTCAATAATGGAGTTGACGCGGCGATGTTAGTCACATCTGAATCGCCCCAACAAACCCGAAGCGCACGGCGCAGCAAAGCGCGAGGGTCTAATCAGATAACAGCCCAACACACGGAATATACCTCGCCCAACCTTCACACCTCCTCTACCACCGTCCCTTCAATCCCCCGCAAATTATCTTCGTAGGTGTAATAGTATACCACCAGCACTCGACCGTCTTCCAATTCAACCGACCACGGATAGCCGCAGTCCGAACTGTGCGAATCGGCCCGCACCACCAGATCTGGCGCCGTATCCAAATCGCTGCCCTCGGCATCGAGCACCCTGGCCAGGCATCCCCGCTGCCGCTCCCAGCGCGTACCCACCGTGGCAAAAATGCGGCCGTCGCGCAACCCCAGCATATGCCCCGGGCATCCCTGCATGGTCGTCTTGCGCCACGCCGACCAGGTCTCTCCCCCGTCGTCCGAATGCACCTCCGCCAAGCACACTTGCTCCCCCGGCCGTCGCGGGTGGCAGCGAAAGAGCACAATAATGCGCCCGCCCGGCGTCAGGTGAATGGCCGGCTCGCTGAAGTGCACCACCTCGTCCTGGGCAATGCGACCGCCGTATGTCCAGGTCTCGCCGCGGTCGTGCGACACCCGCAGCATGCCAAAGAACGGCTGCGATCCGTCCTCGTTCTGCGTCGCCTTGCTGGGCATCAGCCAGCGCCCGTCGGGCATTTCCAGCAGGCCGCTGCGGCACACCCCGGTGTGCTCCGCCGGGTGGCCGTTCACCGCGTCGGGCAAGGGCGGGAAGCGCACCGGGTGGGTCCAGCTTACGCCGTCGTCGCGCGAGCGCACCCAAAACCCAATGCCGGGCCTCGACGTCCACTCGCTGCACTCCACAACGGATGAATCCTCTATTTCTCGCATTACCAGCTCGACCGTACTGGCGTGCAAAAACAAACTGCCGTCCGCCACCACATGGGTGCCAAAGTCAATGACGCCGCCCAGCGGATCCGTCGTCACTAAAGCGGGCGGCCCCCACGTCTGCCCCCCGTCGGTCGAGCGGCAGGCCCGCACGTCAAACAGTGGGTGGGCGTGGTGCGACTCGCCGGTGGCCGGCGAGCGGTGAAACAACGCCAGCAAATCTCCCCCGGGCGTGCGCACTAGATTGGGATGCGCCCCGTACCATCCTTCCTCGCGATAGATTGTAATGTGATCGACGACGCGCCAGGTCATGGGTAGACCTCCTTTGAGCGAATTAATTGGCCTGTTGCACTATATATTAATTCCGGCCAGGCACGCGGCGCAATCTCTTATCCCACGACCCCGACGCCTGGGCAAAGAGCACCTGAATCTTCTTGCCCAACGTTGTTGCGGCCTGGATCAGTCGCCCGGCGTCGTAAAAGGCCAGAGCTGCGGCGATCTTGAAAATTGCGGCCGGATGTTCCGGTCGACACGTGGCTCA
>CAXGRO010000754.1:0-3037 GCA_964012055.1 uncultured bacterium | reverse complement strand
GGCATCGAGGCGGACACCTTTCGCCAGGACCTCTACTTCCGCCTGGCGCGCTTCCCCATACGCGTGCCGCCCCTGCGCGAACGCCGCGGAGATATTCCCCTGCTGGCGCGCCACTTCCTGCGCCTCTTCGCCGCCGAAATGGGTTTGCCGCCGCCGCCGCTGGACGAAACCGCACTGGAGAAGCTGAGCAGCTACGACTTTCCCGGCAATGTGCGCGAACTCAAGAACATCGTCGAACGCGCCGTCATCGAAAGCAATGGTGGCCAGGTACAATCCGAACACCTGCACCTATTTAGTTCGTCTAACAGGCCACACCGACGCCGGTGCCACAGGGGGCAGTAGCGCTGGCCCAACTGCCTTACAATCTCAAAGAGGCTGAAAATTTTCTCATCCAGCGCGCCCTCGATGAAACCGGTGGCAATATCGCCGCCGCTGCCCGCTTGCTGGGTACCAACCGGCCGCGCGTTTACAAATATCTAGAAAATAACTCACAAGGAGCGGATCTGACTTCTTAATGCTCCGGAAACACATTCCGTATCTGGGGGTAGACCTGGGGTCGGGATTTGCCGACCACCCCAAACCTGCGTATTTTCAATGCCGCATTTTTTACCCGCAGGAGCCCAACAATGGCCCTAAATACTGCCCAAATAGACCAGTTCAAAACAGAGGGCTACACCACCCTGCCCGACCTCTTCGACGCCCGCGAAATCGCCGCCCTGCAGGCCGAAATCGAGCGCTTCAAACGCCAGGGATTGGGCCGCAACGTAGCCACCGACGGCGACGGCGAAACCCACTCCACCACCAAAGTCAACTTTCAGGTCATACCCCTCCTAGACAAAAGCGACCTCATTCGCGCCCTGCCCTACGAACCCAAAGTCCTCGACGCCGTCAGCCAGCTCATCGGCCAGCCCTTTGTGCTGCACCTCGACCAGATGTTTCTCAAACCGGGGGGCCAGGGCATGGGCACCAGCTGGCACCAGGACAACGCCTATTTTCGCGTGCCCGATCCCATGAAGGGCACCGCCATGTGGGTGGCCATACACGACGCCACCCTGGCCAACGGCACCCTGCACGTGATTCCCGGCAGCTACACCGAGAAATACGAACACGGCCGCGACCCCAATAGCGACCACCACATCTACTGCACCCCCCCCGCAGAGCGCGAAGCGCGCGCCGTGGCGCTCGAAATGACAGCGGGCAGCGCCGTGTTCTTTTGCTACGGCACGGCCCACTGCACCAAGGCCAATACCACCGACCGCGAGCGCGCCGGCATCGCCTTCCACTTCTTGCACACCGATTGTGTGGAGGCGGCCAATTTAGTCGGCGAACATTCCAAGCCGCTGCTCACCGGGCCCGAAGCCTCGGGCGGCGAAAAGGAGCACGGCGTCAAAGTGGCCGGCACCTGGCGCGATGAAGTGGAGCGCACTCTTACTTCAACCGCAGTTTAGGTTCTATAGAAAGGGGTCGTTGGTTCTGCTGGGACGGTCAGGTGAGGGGGAGGTCCCTCGCTCATTCTCGCCCGACGACCGCCCAGGCCCACACCACAAAAACATTTGGCCCCCCCTTCCAAAACCGTACCCTCCCAACACTAGTCCCAATTTCGCCACCCACTGCCCATGCAAATCCCCTTCAATACCCTCATCGACCCCACTGCCGAGCGCACCCCCGACGAGCGCCCCAACAAGCGGCCTGCGCGAAGGCAACATTCCCCACGCCGAAGTCAATACCGTCCTGCGCACCTATCCAAAAACCGTCATCTTTGGCCAGCAGACGCGGCTGCGCAACGGGGTCTTGCTGCCCGACGAGAAATTGCCGCGCTTTCACGCCGGGCACGACATCGTCAAATTCTTCTACGGCGCCGTGCGCCAATTGCCCGCCTACCTGGTCGATGGGCTGCTCGATATGAACGTCAGCGTCACCCTGGTGGGCGGGCCTCAATTGCTGGTTTTCCACCACCCGCGCGCACGGCCGGCTACTGCCCGCGCCACTACCAGCAAGTCCGCCGCCACGGGCGCCTCACTCCCGAGCGCGAATACCACAGCCGCAACGGCATTTGCTGCGCCGGCAACTAGGTGGGCGTTGGCCACCGTTCCCAGCGAAGTACTCCAATTGTGCGGCACGATTTTGGTGCCGTAGAACGCGGCGGCGCGGGCCACCTGCCAGCACTCGGTAACGCCCAGCCTGTGGCAATCGATTTGCATGGCGTCGTATTTGGTCAGCACCACGGGGCCGCACTCGTGCACGTAGGAACCGTCCTCCGGTTTGTAGGTTAGGGGGGTGATTTTACGTCGGTAATTTTAATCTCTTCGCGGGAGATGCCTTCCAGGAGATGGGTAAAGCTACCAGAAGTGCGTTCTGTGGCCATGGTTCGCCTTTATAGATTTCTGGCTTTTAAGACAATACTCTCTTGTCAATAGATCGCGCAGCAGCGGACAAAAGCCGGCTCGCTTTTACAAATCTTGCAGGCGAGCGAGTAGCTCGCGCAGCACCAAAAACGCCGACTCGGCGCAGTCGTGCGGCACGTTGGCCGCGTCGTCGGCCGGGGTGTGGTTGGCCGCCAGGGTGGGATAGCCGCGGCTGTTGAAGTTGACGCCGCGCACCTGTGGATTGATGTCGCGAAAACAGGCCGCGTCGTTCATCCAGCACTCGGCATCTTCGTAGATGGGCTCGGTGCCCAGGTTTAAGTCGGCGTGAATCGCCCGCAGCAGCACCATCAACTCTTCGTCTTTGGTGGTGGGCCACAGATTGGGGCCGTAGGTCAGCGAGTCCGAATTGACAATAAATTTCAGATGGCGCGCCGTGCCCTCCTCGCGGCGGCGCCGCACGTAATGCCTTGCCCCCATGCAGCCGTACTCCTCGCTGCCGGTAATTAAAAACGTCATGGTGCGGCGCGGCGCACTGCCCGAAAAGGCGTGCGCCAGCATCAGCGCAATAATGGCCGTGGCGGTATTGTCGTTGGCGCCCTCCGACAAGATGATGGAATCGGCGTGCGCCATACACAAAATCTCTTCGCGGCTCTCGCCCGGAATAGTACCCA
>CAXGRO010000753.1:0-3040 GCA_964012055.1 uncultured bacterium | reverse complement strand
ATTTCAACCTTACAAAAATCCGCTCAAAATCGAAAAAGTGCCCACAGTATTGATATAATATAGTATGATATTAAATTGCATACTTTATAAAGATATTTTCCTGTTTATTTGGATATTTTTTCTAAAGTAAACCTAAAAATGAGTCGATAGTATGCATAGAAATACCAAGTGATACTGTATTATTTATAAATAAACCATTTTGTTTTATTTATAATCTATCACAATAGATAGCTCAGCCAGTTTCCCCCAGCTGTTTGACTATCTAAGTGTTATTAATATAGCAAAACTGCAAAAGATATTAAACCAAGTAGTGTGGTGCGAGAGATCTCGGCGGCATTGCCTGGATGATGGGTAGCATCCGAGCAGTGTTGCAAGAGAGGCGCTTGCTGTGCAAGCGCTATACGGAAAAGGAGGTGTCCTTCCTAATAGAGATTCAGCTGCCCGCCTTTAGCGGGATTGGCCTTCGGGCCCTTGATTTACGGCCGGGTGCCTTACCCAATTAAGACCCATGCACCGGCCCAACTTATGCACACGGATGATTCACGCATAATTAGGAACAAGGAGGTTACTAATGCCTTTACGGGTAAACAATAACATCTCTGCACTAAACTCGCGCAGAATGTTGAACAAAAACAACAGAGATCTAAGTGTACGCCTGGAGCGCTTATCTTCGGGACTGCGAGTAAACCGGGCATCGGACGACGCCGCCGGCCTCTCGGTGCGCGAAGGTATGCGAGCGGAAATCAGCGGTTTGAAGATGAATGTCTTAAACGCTGAACAGGGCAGCAACCTGCTGCAGGTAGCCGAAGGGTCGCTCAACGAGATCAACGCCATGCTCATCCGCATGCGCGAACTGGCGGTGCAGTCTGCCTCCAGCACGGTCAACGACCAGAACCGCGAATCCATCCAGGCCGAGTACACCCAGATCATCCAGGAAATCGACCGCATCTCGCACTCGACTACCTACAACGATCAGATGTTGCTCACCGGCTTCGGCAACAACATCGACACTGTTTCAACGGCCCTGACCGCCAGCAATACAAGCGGTGTTACCGACGTCAAGATCTCCGGCGCCACCAGCGGCACCTACACCTTTCAGGATACTGGCAGTGACAGCGAGATCACCCTGGGCAACGGCGTCGTCACCCAGACTATCGATATCGGCCAGATACTCGACAGCAACTTGGCGGTGGCCACCGGCACTACGGTCGTGGCCAATTTCGACCGCCTGGGTATTCAGGTTACCCTGGCCGGCGATGCGGTGACCAACGCCACCGGCAGCTATGTCGACGGCGATCTCAACGCGCAGACCATTATCGTCAATTCTGGTACGGGCGGTTCGTTCCAGGTCGGTCCCGACGACGGTATCAACAATCGCATTGAGGTCACTATTGATGACATGACCGCCAGTGGCAACTTGCTCAATCTGAATACCACTTCCGTGGCCACCCTCACTGCTTCGCGCTCGTCGATCATGCAGATCGACCAGGCCATTACCAAGGTTTCCAACCAGCGCGGCGATTTGGGTGCGTGGATGAACAGACTCTCATTCACCATTTCGTTTTCCGAGAACGAGATCGAGAACATCCAGAACTCGGAGGCCGCCATCAGCGACGCCGATGTGGCTTCCGAAGTGTCGGCTTTTACGCGGGCGCAGGTGCTCTCGCAGGCGGCAACCGCCATGTTGGCCCAGGCCAACGCGATGCCGCAGGCGGCGCTGTCCTGGCTACAGTAAGGAAGTTTCAATCCTATATAAAAAAAGCGGGGCGCTTTGGCGCTCCGCTTTTTTTATACCCATTTTTTGCCGCTGGCTCCGCCCCGCCCTTTTCCCCTCTCGCCGGGCTCCAGGGCAAAACCGATAAAGCGCTTTTCCCCCAACGTTTTGAGGTACGTGAGCAAGGAGACCTCGGCCTCCTTGCGATTGAGCTGGTATTTGGCGCCCAAGCCCTCGATCATCTGGGCAACGGTGGTGGTGCCGTTGCACATCTGCCACACCTCGGAGCCCAATTCATCTAAGGTAATCTTGCGCTGTTTGGGAATGTAGAACAATTTGGAGAGCATGCGGATCTTCCAATTGTCCTGCCGGGTGACAATGACCTGTACTTCGCCGTCGTCGGTTCTCTCCCAGTCGATCAGGTCATTGCGGGTCGGCCGCGAGTCGAGCATGGCTTCGCGGCTCAGTTTGGTCTTGTTGCGCGTGGCAAATATACCCATCGATTACGCGTTCCGCCAAATCGCCGGCCTCGTCCTTTTTGCGGTAGAGGTGCTCGACGATGTAAATCTTATTGGATTCTTCACAGTACCACACCCGCCCGTCTAAATAGTTGCGCGGCCGCGGGTTGATCCAGGGCAAAGGCCGCAACAATTGGCGCCAACGGCTGTGCGGTTTGCCCATCACCCTAAGTCCGCTATGCCCGCGCACTTCCTCTTCTGCAACTTCAAAGGTTACATCCTTGAGCTGCTTTTTAAAAAATACTGGATACCACGCCTCCAGAGAAGTCCCTTTCAAAAGCATGTGGGCCAGACTGAGGCGGTGCACCCGACAGGTGTGTTTGCCCTCGCTAAAGGACAATTGGATGTGCCCCGATCTGAGCTGATGCTCCTCCAATTGGTAGGCGGCCGGCGCCTTAAACCCCATGCCATAAACGCACCAATAGGTGTCCTCGTCCTCTGCCTGGTTGCGCAGGGACGAGAACACTTCATTGACCGTATCTTCGATCTCCTCTTCAAAATGCGCCAGCACGCGCAACAATACGATGCGCTCACCGTCGGCGGTGAGTAGCGCCAGGTTGTAGGCCCGATAGTCGGCCTCCCAAATGAAGGTCTCGTATTCGCAGCCCTCCAGCCACTTCTTCTCCTTGAGGAATTTGGCGCGCCGCTTGACCGAGAAGGAAGTTTCGGTTTTCCCCGCCTTTTTTTCCAAATTCTCCAGATAGCGATCGACCAGTTTGGGGAGAGGCAGGGCCGCACCGCGGCTACCCTTGGCGCTGCGCCATTCAATTTCGGCGCGCACGATCTCGGCGTCGTCGAGGCGGGCGTA
>CAXGRO010000752.1:0-3054 GCA_964012055.1 uncultured bacterium | reverse complement strand
ACGGTTTGGGCGAGTTGAGCAAAACCCCTTTTAACAATATCGAACTGGCGGGGGGGTGCGATATCAAGCGCGACAACGCCGAGATGGCCGCCGACGAAGCGGAAAAGCTTTTGGCCCAGCGGCCCGCCGTCTTTACCGGTCTGGAGGAAATGCACAAAGAGGTGCCCGACCTGGCGGCGGTGGACGTGGTGGTGGACCCTTCGGTGCACCACACGGTGGTGTGCCAGGCGCTGGATTTGGGCTTGCACGTGATGGTGGAAAAACCGCTGGCCATTACAGTCAAAGGCTGCCACCAGATCATAGAGGCGGCCGAGCGCAATAAGCGCATTCTGTCGGTGGCCGAGAATTTTCGCCGCGACCCTTCGGCGCGGCTGGTCAACCACCTTTTGCGCCAGGGCGCCATCGGCAAGCCGTATATGGCGACGTTCCATTCGCTGGCGCCGCACGAACAGATTTTTATTACGCCCTGGCGCCACATGAAAGACCGCGGCGGTTTGTTGCTCGACCTGGGGGTCCACTTCACCGACATGATTCGCTATCAACTGGGGGACATAAAGGAAGTATTTGGCGAGGTCAAGTTGGCGACGCCGGTGCGCAAAAAACCGGAGAGCGTCAACAACCCCTACAAACACTACAAAACGCGCTTTGCCGAAATGGAAAACGAAGTACACGCCACCGCCGAAGATACCTCGGTGGCGATGTTTCGCATGGAGAGCGGGGTGGTGGTCAACTGGGTGGTGGGATTGGGAGGGCACGGCAGTTGTGGCGGCGAACTCATTTTTGGGGAAGAGGGCCTCATTCAGGGGTTTGGCAGCCGCGGCGCCCGCACCAGTGTAAAAAGGGCCGGCCAGGAGGAAATAGGGCAGGAAGAATTGCTCGCCAAAGCGGAGGGTTTTGAATTGGAACCGCTGGCGGCGCATTTTTTTCCAGAGGGCGTCTCAGGGGAAAATGTCGACTGGCAATTGCTGGCGCTGGAGTATTTTGAACTGGGCGCGGCGGTGCTGGACGGGCGCACCATAGAGGTGGACGGCGTGGAAGGCATGAAGGACGTGGCCGCCATATACGCGCTCTTCGAATCGAGCCGGCTGGGCCGCACCGTGCAGATGAGCGAGGTGGAGGGCGGCGTGGTCTACGAGTATCAGGCGGAAATTGACGAAGCGCTGGGCATTGGCTGAGCGCGGGCGTATGCGCGGCGTTGTAGAGAGTACTTGGGTCTGCCTCAATCAGAGTATGCGCGTTTTTATACGTCGCCCTCACCCGGGTTATAGCCGAGGGCGGCGTGGCGGTGATCTACACCCCCATGGTGGCGGCCGACGCGGCGATGTCGGGCATTGGCACCGCCGCTTTCGGGGCGTCCGGTCTGGTGGGGCTCACTTTCGCCCGCGTGTTGGGCAACGACATCCTCAACTTCACCATGCCGCACGTGGCCAACGGGCTCAAGCTGGTGGGCGAGATTGAGGGCAAGCGGCGCCTGATGTTCTGGGGCATGCTGCTTGCGACCTTACTGGGGTCGGCCGGGGCGCTGTGGATGTTGCTGCATTTGACTTCGACCTACGGGGCCATTAACATGAGCATGATCCACTTTGTCTGGCTGCCCAACTACATGGGCGATTATATGGCGGCGCGCATCACCAATCCTTCGGAGCCGAGTTGGCTTGGCTGGTTTCACACCGGGATCGGCAGCGGGGTGATGACCTTATTGTTATTGGCGCGCCGGTTCTGGGGCTGGTGGCCGCTGCACCCGATTGGTTTTCCCATTAGTTCAACGTTCCACTGGATGGCGTTTAATGCGTTTTTGGCCTGGCTGTTCAAGGGGCCCATATTGCGCTACGGGGGGGTGAGCATGTACCGGTCGTTGCGGCCGTTTTTTCTGGGGCTAATTTTGGGACACTTTACTATTTTTGGCGTTTTTTGGGTGGTGGACAGTATTACGGGCATGACCGGTAATCGGCTGTTTTTGTAAACGGGAAAAGGTTCAAATAAGGTTATGAAAGAACTGGAAATTACTTCAGCACATCTCGAAGAGTACGAGCGCGATGGTTATACCATTGTCAAAGGAGCCTACGCCGCCGAAGAGTGCGATGAGTTTGTCGAATATATGATGGACCTGCACGCCGGGCGCATTAGCGTGGAAGGCTACGAGCCGCGCCGGCCAGACGATTGGAACCGTCTGATCAGTCGCAGTTTGCACCACCCCAAAGGTCTGGACTGGATGCTGGACCCGCGCCTGCGCCAGCCGCTGCGCACATTTTTGGGCGCCGAGCCCGACGGGGTGCAGAGCATGTATTTTTACCAGGGCTCGGAGCAGCGCCGGCACCAGGACGCTTTTTTCCTGCCGGGGTGCATGTCGGCCTGGGTCGCCCTGCAGGAGGTGAGTGCGCAAAACGGCAGCATTCACATTCAGGTGGGTTCTCACAAGAAGCCGCTGATGCATAAGAAAGATTTTAGGGAGGACGAAGCGGGCAATAAGGGTGCGTGGTACGGGTGGGACCAGGACGAGGCCTTTGATGCGCTATTTGAGCGCAACGGCTTGCCGGAGATTGCCATTGAAGCGGTAAAGGGAGACGTGGTGTTCTTCGACGGCCGCTTGATTCACCGCGGCGGGCCCATATTGGAGCCGGGGGCTTTCCGGCACAGCTGGGCCGGCCACTACATCCCCCGTTCGTATAATCCGTGGCCGTACGAGAGCGCGCCGCGGTTGCGGGTTTCGTTTGACGGGGTTTGTCGCTTTACGCCCACTCACTGAGAGGGCGTTTTCCATTTAATCCAGGGTAATTCCGAGGCGCTGGGCTGTGGCCAGTATGTGGTCTCTGGCGCGGATGTTTTCCACGTCGCTCCTGTAGTAGACGATGCGGCTAGGGGCATGCCTGTTTTGATGAAATTTTGGCGGGTGATATTGGGCATGTGTGTTGGGAGTGGTGGGGTGGTTGGCGTGGGCTTGGGGCGCACGCGGGAGGGAGCCTTGCCTATGGTGCTTTGTGAAACCCACGGGGGCCTGCCCGGCCCAACGCCCCCACAGCCCTTTGGGCTGTGAGTCCCGGCCCCCTTTCCCCC
>CAXGRO010000751.1:0-3055 GCA_964012055.1 uncultured bacterium | reverse complement strand
GCCGCCGGTGGCCGCAGTTGTCGTCGCCGCTGGAATGGAAGCCAGGGCGAGGCGCAACAAGCGACGCCTTTGGGGGGCGATTGGGGTGTCTGGCGATTGCGTCTGGCGCCTCCAGTCGTAAAATTTTTCGCCGAGGTGAATGGGGCCGGCGACAAGTTGGGCAATGAGCAAGCCCAATAGGTAGAGATAGAGCGCCGACAGCAGGCCGGCGCCGACAGCCGTTAGCGAGACCCATTCTAAGAGCACGCCGGCCAGCCACGACAAGCCGCAAACCAGGGCAAAGAGCGGTGCCCAGCGACATAGGTGGCGCACCCATTTTAAACGGTGCCAGGGTCGATTGAGCGCTATTAGGAAGAGATAATTTAAGCCGTAGAGAACAACAAAGAGCGCAGTGACAGTGTAGATAAAGCGCATAGTTGTTTTAAAGAACGAGTGGTTCCAGTTCCATTGCGCAGTCGTTGTGGACGTGAACGGTATTCTATATCAATACGGCATGTATAGGCCGTGGTCAATAGCTGAGCAGTGGTTTTGGCACCTTGACGCCGCGTCTTTTTTCGACCAATTTTAAGTCTGGGCTCAGCAAGGCTAAGATACTGTAATTCCTCGAAATATCAAAAAGCTCGCAAGCTATGAGTGAAAAGCGTCCGGAAGGCGAAGCTGGCGATGGGGCGGAAGGGTTAGAAGACAACTCGGAAAATGTCGTAGAGCGCCTCGAATCCTTGCTGGATGAGGAAGAAATGGGAGGGGGGGAAGTAGAGCAAGAATTGTTCGATGTCGAGGCAGAGCAAAGCGGCCAACGTCTGTCTCGAGCCGAGCGCCGCCAACGGGATTTGCAGGAGTACCGCAACCTGGAAGGCGTTCTGCGCCACGGTCCAGTGACGGTTCAGGTATCCGAAGATGGCCTGATTGCCCGCATCACTCGCATAGATCATCAAACCACCCACAATTCCGTTATGGCGCTCATGCAGCGCCACCGGGTTTCTTTTGGCATTGACCTAGAAGCCATACAGGACGCTTTGATCAAAGCGGGCCGCGGCGAGATCCTCTACGATGTGGTGGTGGCCAAAGGATTGCCGCCCAAGGTACTCGGAGAGCCCAAAATTCACTACCGAGAGGGGTTGGAGTTGGGGGCGGCTACCTTCAAACGCCTGAACCAATTGTTGCAAGCGCCCGCCCGCGCTGGCATTCCCGGTATCGACGTCATGGGCGAAGAACTGCCGGCGCCGCCGCCGGTAAATATCGAAGTGATGACCGACCCGCGGGTATACGCCGAGGAGCAAGACGGCAAGATGGGGTTTTACGCCGAAACCGGCGGCGGCGTGACGCAATTAATTGAAAAACAGGTTGGTCAAAATCGCCGCCACCGGCGCATACGCATTGGCATTTCGCCCATTTCCAGCATCGACGGCGATGTCGATTATTCTACGGACAATATAGATTTTAACGGCGACGTCATTATTCGCGATTCGGTGCAGTCGCTCTTTTCGGTAAAGGCTACCGGCACGGTAAATATAGGCGGCGATGTGTAGGCGGGGGCTTTTATTTCGGCCGGCGGCGATATTTTGATCAAAGGCGGCGTTGTGGGGGCCAATACCGAGTTGGTGGCCGGCGCCGACATTATGGCCAAATTTGTCCAGGAGGCGTCTATTCGCGCCGGCGGCGATGTGTAGGCGGGCGCTTATATCTACAACGCTTCGGTGCGCACCCGCGGCAAGGTGATAGTGGTGGGTAAAGGCGAGGGTAAATCGCGCGCCCTGATCGGCGGGCTGGTCTGGGCTGGCAGCGGCATTGAAGCCCCGGCGATTGGCTCGCCCTATAATACCGGTACCAAACTGGTAGCCGGGGTCGACCCCGAATTGGTCAACCGTTTGGAACAAGTGCGATCTAATATCAAAATTTGTCAGGCGCACCAGGCTAAAATGATGGAGCAGGTAGGCTTGCAGGACTTGGGGGTAGAGGCCATCCGCCACACCTTAAAGATGGCCCCTTCGCCCGACCGCAAAAGGGGCATTCTTCTGGCCCTAAAAAAAATAACCCGCATGGCCGAATTGCAGCGCGACATGGAGGAGGAAATAGAAACCATCATCGAAGAACAGCGCCAGCAGGCGCACCGGGCGCGCATCCAAGTGGCGCGGCGGCTGTTCTCCGGTGTCGATGTGCGCGTTGGCGAAAATACCACGACTATTATAGACGACCAGGAACAGGTGACTCTTCGGGTAGTGGAAGTGGAAGGGGAGACCGTACTGGATATAGGGCCGCTGCGCGGATGAGCGCGCCCCTAATTTTCAGTGGCCGCGGCTGAGATTAGGCGACTCGACGCAGACGCCGCAGTGCGTCTGGCGCCTTTGGTGGCCATTGGATGCCGCTCGGGCGCAACGGTGGTGGGCCTGTCTGCCGTGCGGCGAACCAAGAAGCTGGCGTATGTGTTGTTGGACGATGAGGCGGCGCCGGGGACACAGCGCGAATTGGCCCAATTGGGCCGCTGGGGGACGCAACTCCTACACCTGCCTTCGGTGGCCGTGGTGGCGCAGAGCTTTGGGCGTGCCGACGTCAAAATTATCGGCATCAAGCGCGGCACATTAGCCCAGGGCATCGCCGCAAAGCTGGCGCCGTCGAATTAGTGTAATTTACTTCTCAACAAATGGGAGCTACCTATGTTATTAGCAGAAATGACCTCGCCAGAAATCGATGCACTGCCCCGGGATATTGTGGTGCTCATTCCCGTGGCCTCGTGCGAGCAGCACAGTTTGCACTTGCCCGTTTTTACAGACAGCATGATTGGCGGCGAAGTGGCGCGGCGCGTACACGAGCGCGTGCCCAACGACGTGTTGGTGGCGCCGGTACTGTGGCTGGGCTATTCACAGCACCACAGCCGCTATGCCGGCACCCTGACCGCTGTCACGCAAACGCACCTGGCGGCGATGATCGACATTATCGATTCGATGGTGCGGCACGGCTTTAAGAAATTTCTCATCCAGAACAGCCACGGCGGCAACGGCGCCAATATTTCGGTATTGTTGCAGCAATTGATGGAGCGCTACCCCAACGAAGAGGC
>CAXGRO010000750.1:0-3056 GCA_964012055.1 uncultured bacterium | reverse complement strand
AGCAGTTAAGAAATCGTCTCAGCCTCCGTGGGGCAAATCAGGGTGGTCATCACAATGGTATTTTTTTCTGGTTTTTCGTCGACCGGAATGAATTTAGCGGGCATCTCAGGGGCCATTAAAAAACCCATTAAATTGGATCAACTCTTTCTTGCCGTGCGAGAAGTGCTGGACTGCAATAAAGAGGTTTAGCGGTAGCAATCTTAGAAATTATTATCCTAAGCTCTTCCTGGTGTCGCGCGGCTACAGGGTTTTCGGTCGGGCTTTGGACCCGCCGGTATTTTTGAGATAACCTCTAATAAGAATGTGTTAGCAGTAGAAAAATAGGGCTGTGCCTGGAGGAAGACACAGCCCTATGGGTGGAGATAGTGGGGAGGAGTTCTGCGTTTACGCTTCAGTCAATTCGACGTCTTCCGCTTTTTCCGCATCATTAATTTCTGCCGCTTCTGCGTCGACCGCACCATTGTCGCCGTGCACTGGAATTTCGAGTGCACGGCGCAATTGGGCTTCTAGTTTGGCCGCAGTTTGGGGGTTGTCACGCAGATAGATGCGGGCGTTTTCGCGGCCCTGGCCGATGCGCTCGCCGTCGTAGGAATACCAGGCGCCGCTCTTTTCGACAAATTCGTGGTCGACGCCCATATCGAGCAGGGAACCTTCGCGCGAGATGCCGACGTTGTCGCCGTAGAACATGATGTCGAATTCGGCCTCGCGGAAGGGCGGGGCCACTTTGTTTTTGACCACTTTGACGCGGGTGCGGCGGCCGATGACTTCGTCGCCGTCTTTGATGGCGCCGATGCTGCGGATGTCGAGGCGTACTGAGGAGTAGAAGGCCAGGGCGCGGCCGCCGGTGGTGGTTTCGGGGTTGCCGAACATGACGCCGATTTTCATGCGCAGCTGGTTGATGAAGATGACCGAGGTGCCCGAACGCTGTGCCGAGCCGGTAATTTTGCGCAGCGCCTGGGACATTAGGCGGGCCTGCAGGCCCATGTGGGAGTCTCCCATGTCGCCTTCGAGTTCGGCCTTGGGGACCAGGGCGGCGACCGAGTCGACGACGATGAGGTCGATGGCGCCGCTGCGCACCAGAGTGTCGGCGATTTCGAGAGCTTCTTCGCCCGAGTCGGGTTGGGCGACCAAAAGGTTGTCGACGTCGACGCCCAATTTGCGCGCAAAGCCGACGTCGAGGGCGTGTTCGGCGTCGATGAAAGCCGTGACACCGCCGCACTTTTGGGCTTCGGCGACAATATGCAGGGCACACATAGTTTTGCCGGCGGCTTCGGGGCCAAAGAGTTCGATGATGCGTCCCTTGGGTACGCCGCCAATGCCCAGCGCTGAGTCGAGTGCCAGCGAGCCGGTGGGGATCACGTCGACGTCGACGACCTGGGACTCGCCCAGGCGCATGATGGCGCCCTTGCCGAATTGGCGTTCGATCTGGCCCAGGGCCAGGTCTACGGCTTTGCTTTTATCTTCGGGTTTGTCGGTGCCGTTTACTGCGTCTTTGCTTTTGGCAGGGGCCATGATGTCCTCCTCGTGCGATAGTGAAAGAAACCAAGCTTAATCAGTTTAAATTAAAATGTTGTCGACTGCACAAAAATATACTATTATTTTGTGCAGGTGTCAAGCGTTTTTTGCTCTTGTCGGATATTAAAATAAAGATCGTGCCACGAGGTTGGATATATAATATAAAATATTATTTTTTATTAATTTATGTTATTAAAACGAAAGTGTAAAAAAGGCCTTTTTGCAAAAATTGCCACCCCAAAGAAACACTTGTGTATAGTCGGGGATACAGTGTTAAAATCAGTCGGTTAACGCCAATTCGACTGCTGCCTCCACACCGCCGACGCCGACTACTTCCATGCTTTCGGGCTGCTTCCAGCCCTTGAGATTGCTGCGCGCCACCAGGCAGCGTTCAAAGCCCAGATTGCGCGCTTCGGCGACGCGGCGCTCAATTTGATTGACCGGTCGCACTTCGCCGCCCAGGCCAATTTCGCCAATGGCCACAGTTTTGAAGTCGAGGGCGCGGTTGAGAAAGCTGGAGACGATGGCCAGCCCCACCCCCAGATCGACCGAAGGTTCGTCGAGGCGCAAGCCGCCCACCACGTTGATAAAGATGTCTTCGGAAGACAAATCGTAGCCGCCGCGTTTTTCGAGCACGGCGATGATGATGGAAAGGCGTTTGGGGTCGATGCCGGTGGCGACGCGCTGCGGATAACCAAAGCTGGAGCGGCTCACCAGCGCCTGTATTTCAACCAAAAGCGGTCGGGTGCCCTCCATACTGCAGACGATTGCCGAGCCAGAGATGCCTTCGTGGCGTTCGGAGAGCAGAATTTCGGAGGGATTGGCCACTTCTATAAGGCCGTGGTCGCGCATTTCAAAGAGGCCAATCTCGTTGGTAGAACCGAAGCGGTTCTTGGCGGCGCGCAATATGCGGAAGTGGTGGTGGCGCTCGCCTTCGAGATAGAGCACGGTGTCGACCAGATGTTCCAGCACGCGCGGGCCGGCCACCGTGCCTTCCTTGGTGACGTGTCCCACCAAAAAGACCGGCACGCCGCTCTCTTTGGCAAAGTAGACGAGGCGGGCGGCGCACTCGCGCACCTGGCTGACGCTGCCGGGGGCGCTGTCGAGTTCGGGAAAGTAGATGGTTTGAATAGAATCGACGACAACGACGGTGGGTTCGGCGCCGTGCAATTGGTCGAGCAGGGTGGACAAATTGGTTTCAGCCAGCAGAAAGAGTTGATCCGACAGGGCCCCGATGCGCCCGGCGCGCAGGCGGATTTGGCCGGCCGATTCCTCGGCCGAGATGTAGATGAGGCGCAGCCCGGCCAGCGCCAATTGCCCGGCCATTTGCAGGAGCAGGGTGGATTTGCCAATGCCCGGGTCGCCACCGACCAAAACGACGGAGCCGGGCATGATGCCGCCGCCCAAAACGCGGTCGAATTCGGCGATGCCGACGTTGAGGCGCTCGTGGTCTTCGTCGGAGAGGTCGGTGATGGGTTGGAGTTCGGCGCGCGGGGTGAGGCGCTGGTCGCGGCGGGGGTCGGCGGCTTGGGGGCGTTCTT
>CAXGRO010000749.1:0-3060 GCA_964012055.1 uncultured bacterium | reverse complement strand
GCGGCGGCGCCTTCGGCGTTGATATCGGCGGCAACGATGTGGGCGCCGTCTTGGGCGCACAGCATGGCGGTGGCCTGGCCCAGGCCGGCGGCGGCGCCGGTGACGATGGTTATTTTGTCTTTGAGGGACATTTTCCTTATTCCTTTTGGCAAAATCAGGCGGCGAATTGCGGCAGCCAGGCGGCGTGGACCGACAGGTATTCGTCGAGGATTTTTTCGGCTATTTCGATGTCGTTGATCACGGGGTCGGCCAAGAGCGCCTGCAGGGCGATGCGGCGATCGCCCGTCACTGCCGCGTCCACGGCCAGCTCGGCGACATAGACCTGGCTGTTGCACAGTCCGGCGATGGGCGTGGGCAAATCGCCTATAGAAAAACCGTCGACTCCAAAACCGCTGACGTAGGAGGGGACTTCGACGATGCAGTCTTCGGGCAGGTTGCCAATGTAGCCTTTGTTGGGGATGTTGAGCACCAGCTCGTAGCTGTTGAGGTTGTCGCGCAGCGCCAGCAGGGTGGGAATGGCGCGCTCGCCCGAGCCGCGGCGCAGGGCGTCGAGCGGTTTATTGCCGTCGATCATCTTTTGGATGTCGTCCCACATGGTCTGCCGCCGGTGGTCGGCGCCGTCCCAGTGCAGGAGCCAGTGGTCGTGGCGGTATTTTTCCCACGGGTTAAATTCGCGCACGTGCATAAAGGGTAAGTACTCGCCTATGTGGTCGTCGCTGGTGAAGGGCAGGTAGCCAAAGCGGCGGAAGAGGTCGCTCCACAGGTGGCGCTGATCGGGCTCATATGTTTGCTCGCGCTGGCGCAGCAGGTCGTAGAGGTCGTCGCCGCTGTGTTTGTGGCGCACGTCCAGCACCCAGTGGAAGTGGTTGAGGCCGGCGGCCTTGACGTCGAGATCGTCGGCCTCTATGTCGAGAATTTGGGCGATGGTTTTGATGGTGCCGCCGATGCCGTGGCAAAAACCGATGGCGCGGATGGGGGTATATTTTTTTATGGCGCGACAGATGCGGGACACGGGGTTGGTGTAGTTGAGCAGCCAGGCCTGGGGGCAGTGTTTTTCCATTTGGCGAGCGACATCTAAGACCAGGGGTGCGGTGCGCAGGGTGTGCGAGAGGCCGCCGGGGCCGCCGTTTTCGCCCAGCACCTGCATGACGCCGTATTTGTGCGGGATTTGCATGTCGAGTTGCCACAGTTTGTCGCGGCTCGATTCGAGCATGGAGACGACGTAGTCGGCGCCGGGCAGGGCTTGTTCTATGTTGGTGGTGCAGTGAATCTTCAGGTTGCTGTTCCACTCCTGGTTCATCTTCTCGGCCAATAGGCCCATCGGTTTTAGTGCTTCTTCTCTGATATCGACGAGCCACAGTTCGCTGCCCGCTAGTTCGGGGCGCGCGAGGATATCTCCCAGGGTCTTAGGGCCAAAGCTGGCGCTGCCGATGCCGACGATTACAATCTTGACGTTTTTCATGTTGATCTATTGCATAAAGTTTTTTGGTGAATATAGCTGGTCCCTTGTTGAGGGCTTGTAACAAGGCGGGCTCCGAAGTAAATTGAAAGCGCCTACTTAGAGGCGATACTTTTCATCTCCCAGGAGCGCTTGGCGAAAAGGTATTGCTTGGTTATTTGTCTGGCAAGCTGGTGACTGAGATCGGGGCCTTACTAGGGGGGAATTTGCATGAGTCCGATATTTCGGACTGATGGATACGATATATCGGATTATTAATTCACAGGTACGTGCAGTACCGGTGGTTGCAGTGGTGGAATTCAGGCAAAGGAGAAACTCAGATGCCGACGAACGGAGATAGAACTATAAACGCCGACGAGGATTACGGATTTGATGTGGCGGGTTTTATCCATTTGCGCCAGGTGCTGACCGCGGCCGAGGTGAAAGCGTGCAATGACGCCATAGATGCGGTTGGGCGGAAAGAGGGCATGTTGGATTGGCCTGACCCACAGCGCGATCCGTTTGTGGTGCTGCAAGAGCATCCGGTGTTGCAAAACTATCTGGAGGCGCTGTGCGGCGCCGGGTTTGTAATGGATGCGGCGCCGGCGTTGGTGGCCGATGGGGAGGGCGATGCTGTGTCTCTGGACGCCGGTGACCCGGAGCGCAACCGGCGGCTGCGCTACGTCAATTACGCCGATACTCGCATCAGCTATGGCGTGCGGGTTATCTGGGCGCTGGCGCCCACTCCGGCAGAAGGGGGGGTCGTTGTGGTGCCCGCCAGCCACAACCGCGTGGTGGCGCCGCCGGATAATTTTCTCAGCGGCAGCGACGATATGGACATGACCGAAGAGCTGGTGCTGGAGGCGGGCGATCTGCTCATCTGTGCCGCCACGCTTGTGCGCGGCGTGCGCAGTTGCCCGGGGCGGCTGCTAGAGACCGAGTATATCAGTGCCCGGGCCATGCCCGCCGCCGGTTATTCTCAGATCGAAGCGGCGCAGTGGTTTGAGGAGTTGACATCCGAGCAGCAGGCGGTGGTGGGCACGCGGGCGACGGGGCGCGGCGGCAAAGTACTTTCGGACGGCGAGCGGACCTGGGTGGCGGCGGCGGTGGAAGAGCCCGCATCTGTGGCCATCAACCTGGATGAGGGTAGCATGCCAGAACCCCATGAGCTTTGGTTTTGGGACGTGCGGGGGTATCTGGTGTTGCGCGGGGTTATGGACCAGGAGTGGCTGGCCGCGGCAAACGAAGCGATCGATGCGGTACTGGAGGCCCAGGCCGACTTGCCGGAGGGGCATCCGTCGGCCATCGAGGACGTGCCCGAACAGGCCCTGCGCGAGAAGGATTGGGAATGGCCAGAGGACACTTCTCCGCGGCTGCGGGGCGACATCCACCGGCCGCGCATCGGCGGCCTCTACCAATTGCCGCACCCCCACTGCGAGCCGTTTCGCAAAATGATCGGTCACCCGGCCGTTGTGCAACGGCTCAATTGGATGCTGGGGTATGGGTTTAGGGAGAGTACCGAGCCCATGTGCTGCGTCTATCCGAGCGGCACAACGGGCGGCTCGCTGCACGGCCAGAATCCGGGCGGTTATGCTTTTGTCAACGGCCGCCAGCTGGTAGAG
>CAXGRO010000748.1:0-3072 GCA_964012055.1 uncultured bacterium | reverse complement strand
TACCCCGAAGCCGCAGGATTGCGGCGCAGGGGTAATGCCTCGGAGCGCCCCATGGATGGGGCGCGAGAATGAGCGCAGAGGATATGCCCAAGCCGCGTCCCACGCCCACGTAACCACCGGAGCACACACCCTATGACCGCCATAACCGTCCCCGACCTAAAAACCGCCCCAACCCACAACTGCCCCCCCACCCTCACCGACCAGCAAGTCTACGAATTCTGCCGCCAGGGCTACCTCGTCCTCAACGCCGTTGTCCCCGACCAAATCAACCAGCGCATGATCGCCTACAGCGACGCCCACCCAAACGATCACCAGCCCCTCGAACTTTTGGGCCAGGACTGGTTCGTCGACGGCGTTTTAAAAAACCCCCAGGCCGCCGGCGCCGTGCGTTCCCTATTGGGCGCCCACTTCAAACTGCCGCAAAATTTCTGCAACCACCGCGTCATCTGTCCCGCCCCGGCCGACAACTGGCACCGCGACGGTGGTTCCATCTACACTCCGCGCCTCGACTACCTCCAGGTGTTCTACTACCCGCAGGACACCCCCGTCGAAATGGGCCCCACCGAAGTCATCCCCGGATCCCATTTCATGCGCGGCAAGGCCAACTACATGGGCCACATCCGCAACGTCAAACTGGCCGTGCCAACCGCGGCGCCGGCCGGCTCCATCTTCCTCACCGTCTACTCCATCTGGCACCGCCGCCCCAAGAGCACGGCAACCGGCCCGCGCAACCTCATCAAGTACAACTACTGGCGCACCGCCCCACCGCAGCGCGACTGGATCGTCGACCCCAACTTTGATCCCTCCTGGCCCGACACGCCCTCCGAGCCCCACTTCGAGCAATTTAAATTGGGCATTGCCGCCTGCGACATGTTCAGCTGGCTCTGCGGCGAAGACTACCAGCACAGCGGCGGCCAATGCTGGCCCTGCAGCGCCCCACTCAAGTTGGCCGGCGTCGACCAGGAGGGACTGCCGGTGGGCTTGCGGCGCTACGACTGACCTGGAATTTTTTAAGGCATGTGCTAAAAAAACGGGAACCGACCCGACGTCTTTGCCACTGACAAGGGGCGACATTATCGCACCCCGTACTTATACATATGCATCATCGCCAAAAACGTTATCAATCCCAAATCAGTATGATCCAAAAATCAGTATACATACGGCAATCCAGCATTTTTTATTTTCCCACCTAACAACCACACTTTCTATTGCCATCCCACCCTAGCAACCCTGTACCAACTTCCCGACAACTCGCCCTAGCAGAATCGAACATCTAAATGAACCAAGACCGGCGCTAAAAAATTAAAAAATCTTGAAAATCGAAATAATGTAATATCCGCGGGCAAACTTGCCACAAACCCTAGCATGTTTGTACCAAAATCCCTACACCCTGGCCCGCCCAGGTCACAGACCCGACCGCCCCCATCCACTCCCGAACAAAACGTTCGGGGGTTTTTCTTTTTGTGCCCAACGCCCTGGCACGCCTCTTGCAATAACGGGAGGTAGAGCAATGTAAAACACACGACCTACTTTGGGGCGCCCCGAAAAAGTCGCCAACCAACGCAACGACTGGAGACTATCCATGCGTACTGCCGACTTTCTCGCGGGTGTTCTATGCCCCCTGATCATCTCGATTTCTTCCACCACCCTCTGCCCTCACCTGCGGCGGGCACCAGCCGCAGACCCATTCGGGCGCCGCCAAAGCCGCTGCGGCCAATCACTACCTGCCGTCCAGCGGCACCCTGCAAGCCCTGGTCGTCTCCGCCCGCTTTGCCGACGAGACGCCGCAACCCGTCCCCGCCTACGCCGCCGACCTGGCCGCCAATCTCAACGAGGTTGGCAACTACGGCGAATTCGCGCATCACATCCTGCGCCAGGTGGACGCCCATACAGACCTGGGCCGCTTTGACAACGACGGCCCCGACGGCCTACCCAATTCCGGCGACGACGACGGCATAGTCGACTACCTCTTTATCAACGCACAGTCGACGCCGCGCGGGTTCTTATTGGGCGGCGCCACCGGCATCGTCGGCCTGGGTTTTTCAAACGACTAACAGACCCGCGACCAGGCCGCCAACGGCGGCTTCATCCAGGTGTGCGGCGCATCGGCTTTGAGTCCAACCTCATTCCCGCCGGTAGTGTGAACCACAACCTCTGGGCTTTGTTCTTTGAAAACGAATGGCACCCCATGCCGCGCTGGACTTTTTGGACCAGCGGCCGGCTCGACCACCACCCGCACATGGGGCTGGAATTCTCGCCGCGCTTCAGCATCGTCTTCAACCCGGCAGCCGCCCACGTTATGCGTTTTTCGGCCGGCACTTCCTTTCGCAGCCCCACTTTATTCGAAAAACACATGCTGGTAGATCTGTTCGTAGAAATAAACGAAGAGATCCAATATTATCTCGAAAGCAGGGGCAGTACCGACCTGAAACCCGAGCGCATGGTCTTTTTTGAGTTAGCTCACACCGGGCAGATAGACCGTTTTAAAACGACCGCCGCCGCTTTCCACTACCGCCTGCGGGACGGCATTGCGCTCTCCGCACCTAACTTTGAGGTTTCCGAAGACCTGGGACTACAAGTGAACTCCTCCCTGCTAAACCAGGGTGAAGCCAAAGGGTGGGGTGGAGAAGCGGGCGTTGAAATTCTGATCCGCGAACAAATAACCGGCTCATTTAATTATTCCTACCAACACCTCAGCGGCGAAGTGGACCGCCAGACCGCCACCAACGGCATGCCGCATCACAAATTAAACGGCGGGCTGCGCCTGCGACACGACCGCTTCAACTTCAACGCCGCACTGCACTGGGTGGATAAAACCCTGTGGAACAACAACCAGGTAGCGGGGGCGCCGGCCAGCCTGATGGAAGTGGGCAGCTACACTCTACTCAACCTCCATTTCGGCTACCGCTTTGGCGGCCGCCTGCAAGATCTCGAAGTGGGCCTGGACCTCTTTAACGCGCCGGGCAACGACCACTTTGAAACGCTGCGCCAAACCGGGCCGGCCGCCCCGGGGCAGGGCGGCGAACTCATTCGCTCGCGGCAAACCTTAAGACTTAGCTATCCCTTTTAAGC
>CAXGRO010000747.1:0-3073 GCA_964012055.1 uncultured bacterium | reverse complement strand
AAATCCAATTGTACCCGCGTTGGCACAGTGTAATACGAAATCAAGTCAAAGCGCAACTGCCCCCCCACATCGCGCAACAAACCCCGGCGCTGAAAAATGGGATCGGCCTCATCGAATTTATCGTCCCAGGCCTTGCCCACGTCGCCGTAGAAGGCGCCGTACACCTTGTCGAAATAGAGATGCAAAAAGCGCTTGCGCAGGTCGGGCAAAATGGGAAAACGCCAGGTGGCATTGGCCATGCTCGCCTTGCGCCCCTCAATACTGTAAAAGGTATACCCCTTCATGTATTGCAGCCCGCCCAGGTGGTAGTCAAAAAAATCGTTGATCAACTCGTCGTCGTCCACCGCTTCACTGGCAATCCAACCGCCGTAAAACCGCAGCCCTAGAGTGGTGTTGGCGGGCAGCCCAATATACTCATGCCAGTCCAGCGTAAACTGGTTGTAAAACAACCCCAGATATTCTTCGTCCAGAAAGGATGTATTATTCTGGTCGAATCCCTCAATAAAATAGTTGAACATGCGGTCGTAGCGAAAGTAGATATTGCGACCGCCGCGCGGATTGATATCTCTGTCTCGGCGCCGCGCTATATTTTTATAGCGATAGGTCAGGCCCAGATCAAAGCCGTTTAAATACGTGTAGCCGAAGGGTTTTTGTTTGCGCCAGAGGACGCTCTGGGGATCGAAAAAGCGACTTTGCAAACTGGCGTCGTAGCGGTCGTAAGTAACCGATACATCGACCTGACTATAACGCCCAACGCGACCCCGCACGCCCACATTGAACTGATTTAGACTAAAATTCATCCCCGTGATGACCAGGTCACGCGCCTCCGTACTGTCCTGCCGCCCCGAATGTCGTTTCTGGTGGAAGAATTCGATAAAGAGGGTGGGACGCCACTTCTTAATCTCGTAGATGGCAAACAAGTCGCGCTCGCCATTGCTCGGCGCCAGTGCCGCCCCGGCAAATATATTTTGCTTGCCCAGCACATCGTTGGCCCCCAGGTACAAACCGGCTTTAAAGTGCCCTTCGTCCACTATCAGGCGCGGCAACAGCGAGGTTTTGAGAAAGTCGATACCGTAGGGTTTGGCGGCCTGTGGCGCCGGAGCCGACGCGGCGGCATAGGATCTGGCACTCTCCATGTCCCATGGATCAACCGCCCCCACCGCCTTACCGTCCACCCGCCGAATTTCGTACCCCTGGTCGTCGTAGGCGGCAAAAAACACCGCCCCTTCAGGACCACTGGTGGGGCTGAGAGCGCCGCCAACCACATTGGTCAACTGGCGCACCCGGCGCGACGCTACATCTATAGCATAGAGATTAAAAATGCCGCTCACATCCGAAGCAAAGATCACTTTCCGGCCATCTTTGCTCCACACCGGATCGCGGTCCGTGCCCTGGGTCGCCACCAGCGCTTCCAAAGGGCGCGGCGCTGGCATCATGGGCACGGCCGCTGCCAGACGCCGGTCGTCTTGCGGCGCCGCGTGCACCAGAACGATGTCGCGCTGTGCCTGGCGCGTTATCGAGACGGCCAGATAAGCCCCGTCGGGCGACCAGGACGGCGTGTAGAGCTGGGTGCCGTCGGCAAAATTAGTCAGATAGTGCACTTCCCCACTTTCTACCTCGAGCAAACCCACATTATTACTGGTGCCCTCATTGCGCACAAAGGCAATCCATTTGCCGTCGGGTGACCAGGACGGATAGAGGGCGCGCAACCCCTTGCTCAAACGCTCGATGCGCGGCGATTGGGGTGCAAAACCGCCTACCGTATAGGGCACCGTCCAGAGAAGGTTGGAAAGGAGGCCGCTGTCCTCGCCGTCAAAATCGTAGGCGTATATATCGGCTTGCCGCGAGCCGTATTTGTCGGCCCGATCTTTGCGCACAAAGAGCAAGCGCCGGCCGTCGGGCGACCAACTTAAAGTCGAGGGCGACACCGCTGCGGCCACCACTTCTTCCTCGCCGCTCTCCACCTGGCGCACTACCAGGCGGTGCGGACCGTAGTCCCGCTCTTGCGTCGATAAATACGCCAGGCGCTTGCCATCTGGAGAAAGGCTGGGATACAAATTGGAAAAACCGGCATCGATGACCTCTTCACCCTCTTTTAGGGTCCCCAAAGCCGTAACCTGTGCCTCGTAGCGTTGCCGCAACGCCGCTTGCCATTCGTCGTAGAGTTGCGCAGTGCCCAAGCCCAGGCTTTGCTCAATGGCACGCTCAATAGTGATGTCTGACCAGGCCGAAGCGGCGCGGGCGATCTCGGCCAACTTCTCGTCGCCGTAGGTTTGCCCTATGTAGTGCACCAGGCCGTAGCCGTGGTCGTAGACGTATTCGTTGCCAAAACCCTTTTTGCCAAAGACCCCCATGTGGTCAAAAGAGAGCGCCTTGCCATCCAACACGGCCGTGCGCAAAATCATATCGCGATGGCTGTCCCAGCGGTCGTGGCGCGCCCCTTCGGCCTGGTATTGGGCCACGCCCTCGGCAAACCACATGGGTACCACCGTGGTCATAACCGGGTAAGAAGCCAGCACATCGGGGTAGCCCACCAGCACGTCGGGCCGGTTGTCTTCGCGCTGGTAGCCAAAATATTGCAAGTAGAGAGCGGGCACGCGCTGTGAAGTTTTGCGCGCTGCGCCCAATGAAATAATGTGGGTGAATTCGTGGGTGATGACATTGCGCAGCCAGTCGGTGGTGCCGCGCAAGTCAAAATCGTGCTCGAGTGCCGTGCCCCAAATTTCTATGGCGTCCTGAAAATAGTAGGCCGCTCCGTTGGCGTAGTCGTCAAAATCTTTGAGCACGATGCGCACTTTGTCTTGTGGCGCGTAGCCGTAGAGCTGGGTAATGGGTTGGTAGGCGTCCTCGGCGATATCCACCGCCCGCGCCGCCGCCCCCTCCAGGCCCTGGTGGTAGTAGACGAGGAAATGTTCGCTTTCCACGACTTGCCAATCGAGCTCGGGGTGATTTTGCGCCCGCACCTCCACTGCCAAAAATAGGAGGAGTACGGCGACAAATGCCTTCATCGACTCACCGCCATTTTGACAATAGCCACGTCCTCGCCGCCGGCGGCGGCCACGGCCTGCAAGCG
>CAXGRO010000746.1:0-3074 GCA_964012055.1 uncultured bacterium | reverse complement strand
CACGTAAACCCCCGCGCCAATAGATTGCTCCTGGTGTCCTTGCCAAAACTCGGCCTGGAAGGCCGCCATTCCCAACGCATCTTGACGCCCCAGAGTGAAGGGCAATTCCACCAGCAGCACGTCGCCCTGTGGCGCCGGCGGCCGCCAGCGCCGCTCAATGCCGGGCGTGCAAATCTTGCCGGCCAGGTGCGCCGGATAGAGCGCCGAGAGCAATACCAGTAACACCACCAACCCCAGCGTCACTACCGCCGCCTGCGACGAATAGTTGAGTTGCAAACCCGCCAGCAAACCCCAATGTCCCAAAACTTGCGCCGCCGCCTGCCCCAGTAAATACCCCAGCACCGACCCCACTACACCCAGCGCCAGCGCTTCGGCGACAAAAAGTCCGCTGACGTGAACCGGCGCCAATCCCACGGCGTTAAACGTGCCGATTTCCTGTACCCGCTCAAACACCGCACCCAGCATAGTGTTGAGCACGATGAGCGCCGCAATGGCCAAAGGCACGATCAATTGTCCCAAACCCGATACCGATGCCACCCCCACCGTATTGACCAGAAACCGGCGGCCGTCGCGGCCAACAAAAAGATCCAGATCGAGCGTCTCGGCCAGTTCCACTGTTTCGCGCTCGCCGTCCAAGCGCACCCCCACCGATGCTAAGAAAGCGCCCTCCCAGCGCATGGCGGCGGCATAGGGCAATACCATAACGCGGCGGGCGGGTAAGTGATTAAACACCGCCGTCCGCCCCCCCTGACTCGCCCCCGTCACCGCCTCGGTGGGTTGTTGCGCCTCTGGGTCCAGCGGAGTCAGGCTCTCGCCGTTGAGATCGGCTGCGTCGAGCGCATCGTCGGCGAGCAAACCCACCACGTGAAACACTTCGCCAAAAATGCGCACGCCGACACCCGGCACATCAACGGCGGCAATCCCCAGCGAATCGGCCACCCCTTGGGGCAGCAAACACGCGTCCTCTTCTCCCGCTTCCAACCAGCGACCGGCCAGCAATTTTTCCCGTGACCCCACCAAGTCCTTCTCCTGTGCCGTCAGCCCCACAACGCCCAAAACGCCGGTGGCTTTGCCGTATTCATCGGCGCGCTCCACCCTAAACCCGTTGGTCAGCGATGCCACCGCCAGCCAGGCGCGCGGCGCCACCCGTTGGGCGCCAAAGCGATCGCGCAATGTGCGGTAAGCCCCCACCTCCAATTGCTCCCACCCGGGCAAGCGCACCAGCGCTCCGTCATACGGCGCCCCTACCCCGCCCACGGCCACCTTATTGGTGCGCAACGTCGTGCGGATCGACGTGAAGGATACGATAGAAAAGGTCAGCAAGATCAGCGTCGTACAGGTCAATCCCGTGCGCAACGGCCGCCGCCGCAAATGTGCCAACCCCACGGCCAGCGCCGTCAGCATGGCGCCGGTGCGCTGCACATCCACCCGGCGCCGGTGCCCCTGGGCCAAATCTTGCATTTCGCGGTTGAGGCGGGAGATACCGATGCTCGTCACCAATAGGGCCAGAGCCAGAATGGTGAAACCCAATAAGATGACGACCGGCGAGAGGGCCAGTTCAAAAGCCGGGTGCAGAAACTTCAGCGCCAGAAATCCCAAAAGAAAGAACGCAAAGTAGGCCAGTACCTGGCGTCGCAAATCCACAAAACCGCAAAACAGACGTTCGGCGAAATGAGCAAACGGCAACAGCGCCGCCAGCAAAAAGAGCGCGCCCTGCACCACGCCGCGCTGCGTTTGCGCCACATCGCCGTACGCCGCCGCCGCATAGGACCAAGCCTGGCGCCCGCGGTCGAGAAAATCGCCATGGCGTTGCTCCGTGGCCGCCCGCTCCGCCCCTTGCAAAAACACGGCGGCGTTGCGGTGAAAAGCAGCCAAGCGCTCGTTGCGCACACCGCGCTGTTCGAGTTCGGCAATGCGCTGGCCGTTGAGCAAATACATATCGCGAGCTATGCGGTAACCGGTCTGCGGCAAGCGCGACGCTCCGCCCGCCGCATAACCACTGCCGTCGGCGTCCCCCGTAGCGCCATTGAGCAGCAACAAGCGCCGCCCCAAACCATAGCGCCCGCTCGCCATCACCGCCTTGACGCGCGTCCCCGGCCGGGCAAAAAGCACGGCGACGGGATCAACCCACGACCGCACTCGATTTTTGTAGTCGAACAATTCTATTTCCGACGTCGTCAACGGCAGGCAAGCGCCAAACGTCGCTGGCTCTGCATCCGCAGCCGCATCGACCACCGCAAGGTGTTCCAGCGTGGTCAGACGGCGCGGATCGAATGTTTCGAACACGGTCAACCCCGCCGCCGCCGCCGTCACTATCTGCACCTCTTCTAGCCAATCGTCCATGCCCACGATCAAAGCGCGGCCCGGCAGGCGGCGCTCCCCATTAATCCCCCAATCGGGCGCCGCCACCACCTTCCCACCGGCCGCCTCGACCTGGTAGGCCTCTAGGCGAGTCGGTTGTGTATAGATAATTTTTGTTTCGACCCCAGGTACCATAAAACGCCCCGAATCGTCCGCCGCCGCCCAAAAATCCGGCCGCACCCCCGCCAGGGTGGGGTTGCGTAGACGCAGACGCACCAGAGCGCCCGCCGTCGGCTGGTCTGGCAGATAACTTCTGGGACCATAGTGCACCACTTCGCCCCGCACCGTGCCAAAGGCATCGGTGCCCCAATCCCACGCTTCCAATTCGCCGTCGTCGGCCAGCCGCCCAATGGCGTGTTTGAGAAAACGCACTTGCCCAGCCAGGCGCTCAAAACCCACCTGTGTCGCCCGGTCCACCGGCGAATCGACGCGGGCGCGGCTATCGTTTATCGTACAAAAAGTCAGCGCCGGACATCCCACCAGTGCGGCGACGCTAGCGTCAAAAGGTATGGTTTGCGGCAGCCAGCCCAGGCCCTGTCGGCTGAGATCCTGTTTTAGCCCGTTGGCCAAGATGCGCCGCCCTCCCAAAACAGAATCTTCGTAGGCGGCCGCCACCGTCATCAAGCACTGCGTTAACGGCGGCGCCAACAACTTCAGGCGGTAGGGCTGCACCTGTTTAAAAACCCCCAACAATTCGCTCCCCGACGACAAAT
>CAXGRO010000745.1:0-3079 GCA_964012055.1 uncultured bacterium | reverse complement strand
AGCCTGTTTTCAGCATACAGGACTTTTATTTTAGATCTTTGTCTGAGGAACTATATGTTGCAAAAAGTAAAGTGGTTGTTGAGCATCGGCCTGATTTTCACCCTATTCTCTTGTGGCGGCGACGGCTCCAGCCTGGGCCCCGACGCCACCCCCGCCACCGACAACGGCGATAACGGCGACGGCATGACCGACAACGGCGACAACGGCGATAACACCCCCGCCATCACCCTGGCCATGCTCAGCACCGAAATCTTCACCCCGCGCTGCGCCTTTTCGGGCTGCCACGGCGGCGGCTCCCCGGCAGAGGACATGTCGCTGGCCGCCGACGTTATCGCCGCCAACATCATCGACGTAAACAGCAACCAACAATCCGACCTCAAGCGCGTCGACCCGGGCAACCCCGACGGCTCCTACTTGCTCAAAAAAGTCATAGGCGATGACATCGTCGGCTCGCAAATGCCCCTCAGCGGCGGCGCCCTATCCCAGGAAGAAATCGACCGCATCAGCGCCTGGATCCAGGACGGCGCCCCTCAATAGTAAATTCTGTTCTCACGTAAATAAGAAAGGCGATCTGTACTAAACAGATCGCCTTTCTTATATCAATACTGTGGACACTTTTTGTAAGTCATTGATAAATAACGGCTTAGACAAATAGGTATTGAAACTTGTAACTTGTTGATAAATAATCACTTACGAATTTCAACCTTACAAAAATCCGCTCAAAATCGAAAAAGTGTCCACAGTATTGTTATATGAATTGTGTTTTAAGAGTGTATAAATGGGCGTTGGCCTGAACGCGGTATGGGAGGGACCACCCCCTCACCTGACCGTCCCCTAACAACCCAACTCACCCCCTAATCACCTGCCCAACCATTTCCTCCCCCACCACCCCATCCCGCACCACCACTTCCCCATTCACCAACACCCACTCCACCCCCACCGGATAACTATACGGGTCATCAAAATCCGCCGTCGCCGCAATCCGCTGCGGATCAAAAACCAACACATCCCCCCAAAACCCCTCGCGCAACAACCCCCGCTCGCGCAGGTGAAAACGGCTGGCCGCATACCCAGTCAACTTGTAAATCGCCTGCTCCCACGTCAGCGCCCCCTGCTCGCGCACAAAGTGCTGCAAGAAGTGCGGAAACGCCCCGTACGAGCGCGGGTGGTGTTTGCCCTCCGCCAGCACCCCTTCCGGCACCAGCGAAAAACCGTCCGAAATAACGCCGCCCACCGGGTGCCGGGCGATGTTGCGAAAGTCCTCCTCCGACACGTCCTCGGCCAACATCCAGGGACGCGCCTCCTCCTCGCGCAGAATGTCTAACACCGCGTCGTGTGGGTCCTGGCCGCGCGCCGCACCAATTTCGGCAAAGCTCTTGCCCACTAGCCCGGCGTTCGCCTCGGAACTGCCCAACCAGATCAAATCCCAGCGCTCGTCCTTAACCAAATTGCGCTTGCGGCTGCCGCCGCTCTCGGCGCCGTGGGTCATGGTGTCCTGCTTGATCTTCTCGCGCATCGGCTCGTCGGCCAGGCGCTTGAGCAATTCTTCATCCCCGCCGTCCAGCGCCCAGGGCGGCAAAAGCGATTTGAGCGTGGTGCTGCCAATGGTATAGGGAATGGCGTCGCAGCTAATGTCGACCCCCTGCTCCCGCATGCGGTCGATGGTGTCCAGCAAATCTTTAGTCGCCCCAATCATCGGCGCCCCCGGCTGCATGTGCGACACATGTGCCATAATGCCGGCCTGTTCCCCCACCGCAATCACCTCGTCCACCGCCGCCCCAATGCCCTCGGTCTGGTTGCGAATGTGCGAGGTGTAAATGCCGTTGTACTGCCCCACTACCTTGCCCAGTTCAATTAACTCCTCCAGTTTGGCATAGGGCCCCGGCGCATACGCCAGCCCCGACGACAGTCCCACCGCCCCGTCTTCCATGGCCTGCCCCGTCAACTCCTTCATGCCCTCCATTTCCGCCGCCGTCGGCTCGCGGTCTTCGTACCCCATAGCCGCCACCCGAATATTGCCATGCCCCGCCAGCGTCGCCACATTGGTTCCCATTCCCTGCACCTCCAGACGCTCAAAGTACTCGCCAAAACTCAACCAATCGCAATCCAACCCCCGCGTCATGGTCGGGTCGAATGCCCCGTAATAAATCTCGTGATCCCGCGTCGGCGCCGCCGATATGCCGCAATTCCCCATAACCTGCGTGGTAATCCCCTGCGCCAGCGAACTACTGGCCCGCCCCTCCAGCACAATGGTCAAATCCGAATGCGAGTGAATATCAATCAACCCCGGCACCACAAAACACCCCTGCGCATCTATCACCTGCTTCGCCTCCGCCCCCTGCAACTTCCCAATGCAAACAATCCGCCCCCCTTCAATGGCAATATCTCCACCAAACCAGGGACTCCCGGTCCCATCAATGATCCGCCCATTTATAATAATTGTATCGTACATCAATAGTCTCCTCTCAGAGTAATCACGCTATTTCTTTATTATTAACTGTACTTTGATAAGCTTAAAACGGGCGTTTGCCTGTAACGCGATTTGGGGGAAGACTCTCGCTCATGACGCTCAATTCTAAGAATTGAGCGTCATGAGCGAGGGACGGTCCCCTACCCCAGACCGTCCACAAACTAGTAAACCCTCACTTATTCTCGATCAACTGATCCACCACTGCCGGGTCGGCCAACGTCGACGTATCGCCAATCGTATCCGTCTCGTCCGTGGCAATCTTGCGCAAAATGCGCCGCATGATCTTGCCCGAGCGCGTCTTGGGCAACCCCGGCGCCCAGTGAATCACGTCCGGCGCAGCAATCGGGCCAATTACCGTGCGCACCTGCTTCTTCAATTCGTCCTTCAGTTCGTCGGTGTATTCCTCGCCCGCGTTCAACGTCACATAGGCGTAAATGCCCTGCCCCTTCACCTCGTGCGGGAATCCCACCACCGCCGCCTCGGCCACCTTGGAGTGCAACACCAGGGCGCTCTCCACCTCGGCCGTGCCCATGCGGTGACCCGACACATTGATCACGTCGTCGACCCGGCCCGTGATCCAATAGTAGCCGTCCTCGTCACGGCGGCAGC
>CAXGRO010000744.1:0-3081 GCA_964012055.1 uncultured bacterium | reverse complement strand
CTTACTCAAAAGACGCGCGAAAAACACGCAATTTTAAGACGGCTTCTTAGAATTGAGCGTCATGAGCGAGGGACCACCCCCTCACCCACCGTTCCAACACCAAGAAATCGCAATTATAAACTAGAACCTTCCTCCAAATTGCTCTTTCCTAGTCCTCATTAATCGACTGCATCAACGCATGAATGTACCCGTACGTATAAGCGAATCCCACCTGCGCCGCCTCCGCCCCAGAAATCCCCGGCACGTGATCTGGCATAATCATATACTCGTACCCCACTTCTTTATACGTGCGCAACGCCTTCAACATATCGATGTCGCCCTCGTCGGGGAACACCTCGACAAAATTGTTCAACCGCCCTTTAATGTTCCTAAAGTGCACGTTAAAAATCTTCTTGCGCTCGCCAAAATAGCGAATCACATCAAAAATATCTTCCGCCGGATTCTCCAAACTCTCCGACATGCAACCCTGGCAAAAATTCAAGCCGTTGTAGGGGCTATCATAGAGATCGATAAACTTCTTAAAGCCGTCGGCCATACCCAGCGGCCGGGCGACGCCCCGATAAGTGACGCCGTTGCCAATGCCCGGGTCCGACGGGTGGCACGCCATCTGCACTTTGTACTCTTCGGCCACCGGGATGATGCATTTGAGCCAGTGGTCGATGCGCGCCCACATCTCGTCTTCGTCCGCCGCCCCGCCCTCAAACTCGGGCAGCGATTGATCCAGCTTATCGTATTCAAACGACGACAAGCGCGCCCCGCCGCGCCCGTAGCGCGACTCGGTGCGCATGTGACCCAGAATAGTGATGTTGTAGTTTAAGCCACGCAGCCCCGCCTCCGACGCCATGCGCACAATTTCGCACATGCGGTCGATTTGCCGATCGCGCTCGTCGCTGGGCCCCAGAAAAATGCCCCCCGCCTCATTGTCAAAAGCACTGCGCGAGCCGAGGGGAATGTGGATCATCTCTAAATTAATCCCGTACTTGTCAAAGCGATCGCGCATGGCTTTGAGGCTATCTGCCGTCCACTCCATCCACGACTCGGCGGGCGTCTGATCCACGTGCAATACGCCCAACTGAGACAGCACCTCAATGTCCGTATCGTGGCGGCAGCCAAATTGCGTTCCAATGTACATGTATTTTCTCCTTTATATTGCTGAGTGTTTACGCCAACGCTTTCAGGCTGTCGTCGGCGAGGGGTTGCAGCGGCGTAAAATCGCGGTTGTTGTGAAACCAGTCGCGCTCGGTACTGGTGCAGGCGTTGCTGACGGCGTTGTAGATCAAGTACATAATCGCCCGGCGCCACGGCGAAACGTTATTGGCCGAACCGTGCACCAGGTTGCAACTGGCAAAACACACCGAGCCGGCCGGCCCCACCAACGCCTCCATGCCCTTCTCATTGGCCAGGCACTCCAGGGTGTAGTGGTCCATGTGGTAGAGCGAGTAACCCTTGGCGTCTCGGTGCAATTGTATATCGCCCACCAAACCGTGCCGGTGGGTGCCCGGCACCACCAGCAGCGGCGATTTGGCCACCGTGCAATCATCGATAAACACGGCCGCCATAATGCAGCGCGGCTCCGGCATGCCGTCGACCACCTGCCAGGCGCTGTAGTCCTGGTGCCAGTCCCACGAGGCGCCCTGGCCAAAACCCTGCTTGGGATTCATGCGGCTCTGGTGGATGTATACTTCGTCGCGCAAGAGTTGGCGCGACGGATTTAGCAAACACGGCAAGAGCGACAGGCGGCGGAAGGCTTCGGAATTGACGTGCCCGCCAAAAACCAGGCGCGCGGCGGCGGCATCGTCTTTCTCGCGTATGATTTCCGGCCCCTGGCCATTGAGCAAAGCGGGCGTCTCGCTCTGCAGTGCGGCCACTTCGTCCTCGTCCAACAAACCCGGAAAAAACAAATATCCCCGTTCGTCAAATTCGGCTATTTGATCATTTTCGAGCTGCATGGATTACGATTCTTCCTTTTGCGATCAAATCCTAACTTTGTTGTAACATATAATAACGAGCGTTTGCCTGTAACGCAGAATGAGCGAGGGACCGCCCCCCTACCCGACCGTTCCACCAGAACCAACGCTTTCATCTCCAAGCCTCAACTAACTCCTCTGCCACCCTCCCGTGCGTCGCCTCCACCGCAAAAAAATCTCCCCGATTCTGCGTCACAAACAACGCCACCGCAATCTCCCCCCCCTCCGCATAAATAATCCCCGCATCGTTCCCCGCAATGGGCGGCGAATCTCCCGTCTTGTGCCCAATAACAACGCGCAACCCAAGCCGCTGCGGCAATCTAGAACTGTAGAGCTGCTGCCGCAAAATATCGGCCATTTCTTCGCTGTATTGCTCTGTAGTCAATTCGGCGTTGTGAATCTGCTCCAGCAAACGCGCCATCTCCCGAGCCGTGCTGCGCCCCAGCCACTCATTCGGATCGGCGCTGTGCGCAAAATTTCGGGCGGCGGCATCGGGGTCGGTGGGAAAACCGCGCTCGTACACCTGGCGGTGCGTCAGGCTGGCGTGGGCCGGGTCTACCATCTCCCAGCGCCGGCGAAAAAAATCGCCAATGGTCGATTGCATGCGCGTTTCGCCATAGCCCAGTTCCTCCAGCAGCGCATTGACCCGCTCTAAGCCGAGGCGGGCCAGCACAATATCAGTGGCCGTATTGTCGCTGGTGATAATCATCTGGGTGAGCAAATCGCGCCAGGTCGGCTGCAACCCGGGGACAAACGTCTTGAGCAAACCGGTACCGCGCCGCAAATCTTCAGGGCGGACGAGATAGCGCTCCTCTAGATCGAGCGCGCCTCGTTCGGCCTCGCGATAGGCCAGAATGAGAATGGGAATTTTGATAATGCTAAGCGTTTCCACCGGCTCGTCGGCGCGAATGGCAACTTCGCAGCCACTCTTGAGACGTTTGGCGTACAGAGCGGTGTGGGCATCCAATGCGTCTAATTGCGCTTCTATACTCGCCTTGAGATTTTCCAAAGAATGGCCTTGTGTCATTTTAACAATCCAAATTTCTCGTCAGTACTATTGACAATACAGTGGACATTTTTTGACAAAAAAGTGCCGTTTCCTCAGGTTGGTATC
>CAXGRO010000743.1:0-3095 GCA_964012055.1 uncultured bacterium | reverse complement strand
ATTCAGAGCCATTGTCACTGCGGATATAGCCGGGCACGCCATACTGGACCATCACCTGTTCCAAAACGGCTAACACGTGCGCCGACGTGATCTGTCGTGCAAGACAATGGGATCGGCATGACAGAAGAAACTCGCCAGAAAATATATGACCCCTTCCTTACAACCAAAGGTACCGCCAGGGGCACTGGGCTTGGCCTGTCTACCGCCTTTGCAATCATCCAACAGCACGGCGGCTGGTTGGACTGCCAAAGCGCGATAGCCCAGGGCACCACTTTTACAATTTACCTCCCCCTATCTACCCAGATACCTACCCCCGCCGTAACTCAACCTATACACAACCTGCGCGGCTCCGAGACACTTCTCATAGTCGAGGACAGCACACCTACCCAAAATTCTACAAAAACAGTACTGCAAACATATGGGTATAATGTATTGCTCGCCGCCGACGGCCAAGAGGGTATGGAAACGTTCCGCCGACACGCCGGAGAAATTGCTCTAATCCTATTGGATTTGTCGTTGCCAACCATGAGTGGCGAGGAAGTGTTAGATGAACTCAAAAGACTTGAGAGTCGTGCAGAGATCATACTGTTTACCGACCATGCTGCCGATATTAATCAATATGCATCTGTTGCTTCCGTACTGCACAAACCGGTAGATTCGACCACTCTCGCGCACACCGTACGCAAGGTATTGGATGCCCGTCCTACCCCATTAAATGGCTAGCTGTGCAATTTTATATTATGGCACTATCCCCCGACAGCCTCGATGCCGGCCCCCTCGAATTTACGGACACCTTCCCAACCAAAACACTGCCCGGCCTCTTTCTCGCTTTGCAATGGCATATCGCACCCTAACTGCATGCTTTCTCATTGCCCCTTCTGCCGCGACTTGTTTACGATTCCCTTTTTTTTTAATATGTTTCAATAGTTACACTTTGGCGGGAATACTCTATGCGCGTATTAATTATTGGCGCCGGCGCCATTGGCTTTCAATTGAGCAAACAGCTCAGCCAGGACGGCCACGACATAACCCAACTAGATATTGATCCTAAGCGCGCCAAGCGCGTCGGGGAACAATTGGATGTCATGATAATGCCGGGCAGCGGCACCAGTTTTCGCACCCTGCAAGACGCCGGCATCTACGGCACAGACCTGGTGGCCGCCATGACGACCAGCGACGAGGTCAACCTGCTGGCCTGTCAATTGGCCAAAAAAGCCGGTGTCGCCTCCACCATCGCCCGAGTGCGCAACACCGAATTCACCGAACCAGACTTTATCCTCAACTCGCAAGAACTGGGCGTCGACCAATTTATTCACCCCGAAAAAGAAACGGCAGACGCCATTGTCCGCCTCATCCGCCAGTCCAGCGTCACCGACGTGGTGGAGTTTTCCGGTGGTAAACTTCAATTATTAGGCGTGCGGCTCGACCAGCAATGCTCGATGTTAGGCGCCCCTCTGGTTGATCTGGGAAGGCAGTTTGTCAACATCCCCATGCGCATTGTGGCTGTAAAACGCAAACAGCAAACTTTGATTCCCGACGGCAACGACACTTTATTGCCCGACGACCAAATTTTCATCCTCAGCGACCCTGATTCCATCCCCCAAATAATCAGTTTAACTGGCCATACCAATCTGCGTATGGACAACATCATGGTGTTGGGAGGCGGTTTGATCGGCCAGTTTGTCGCCCAGGCCGTGGCTCCCAAAACCAAGGTAAAATTGATCGAAAGCCGCACCGAAAAATCCTGGGAAGTGGCCGACCGCCTCAAACACGTCTTAGTCATTCAGGGCGATGGCACCGACTACGACCTTTTGGCGGTGGAGGGCATAACCAACATGGATGCTTTTGTGGCGGTAACCGGCAACGACGAGACCAATATCATCTCAACCCTAATCGCCAAACACTTTCAGGTGCCGCGCACCATTGCCCTGGTCAACACGGTAGACTACATGCCCATTACCCCGGCTATTGGCCTCGACTCGGTGTTGAGCAAACAATTGCTTACCGTAAACGCCGTGCAGCGCTACGTTCGCCATCAACGCGTCGCCTCCGTGGCCAGCCTGCCCGGCCTCAACGTAGAAGCCATTGAATACATCGCGCGGCCCGGCAGCAAAGCGACCAAAAAGCCGCTGCACGCCTTGCGCCTCCCCAAAGACACAATTGTTGGCGCCGTAGTGCACCAAGACCGCGTTATCATTCCAAACGGAGAAACGCGCATAGAGCCAAGCGACAAGGCCGTGGTTTTCACGCGCCACTATGCCCACGAGGAAGTAGGAAAAATATTTGGGGATTAAATTTCGGCTCTACACCTCCGCGCAATCAGACTAAAATGGATCGGCAGGCATAGATGCATTTCCAGGGCATCATTCACATACTGGGACTGCTATTGATCTTCCTATCAATGGCCATGCTGGTCCCCATCCCCTTTTCCATCTACTATGGCGGCGGCGATGCCGTGGCCTTCTTAATCAGCGCCTCCCTGAGTTTGGTCCTCGGCCTCATAGCCTTCAAAACAACCCGTTTAGATGAAGACCTGCGCCCTAAAGAAGGTTTTGCCGTGGTGAGCTTTTCCTGGATCTGCGTTTCGCTCTTTGGCAGCCTGCCATTTCTTATTTCGGGCGCCATCCCATCTTTTACCAACGCTTTTTTTGAAACGATGTCGGGCTTTACCACCACCGGCGCCACCATCCTCACCGACATCGAGCGCCTGCCGCATGGCATTCTGTTGTGGCGCAACTTGAGCCAGTGGATTGGCGGCATGGGCATCATCGTCCTCTCCCTGGCCATCCTGCCCCTGTTGGGAGTGGGCGGCATGCAGATGTTTAAGGCAGAAATTCCGGGACCCATCGTCGATAAACTGGCGCCGCGCGTCACCGAAACTGCTAAAATATTATGGGGCGTTTATGCCCTGCTCACCCTAATCGAAGTATTGCTCCTTTGGATTGGCGGCCTCAATTTTTTTGACGCCCTATGCCACACCTTTAGCACCGTGGCGACGGGCGGCTTTTCTACCCGCAACGCCAGCATTGGCGCCTTCAATAACCCCTTTGTCGAATACGTCATCATTATTTTTATGATACTATCCGGTACCAACT
>CAXGRO010000742.1:0-3098 GCA_964012055.1 uncultured bacterium | reverse complement strand
ATCGTGGTGCACTACTGCGGCTATCCCACCGATATGGATCCGATTATGGAAATTGCCCGGCGCCGCAATGTTAAAGTGATCGAAGATGTCTCCCACGCCCAGGGCGCGCTCTACAAGGGCAAATTGGTTGGCACCATTGGCGATGTGGGGGCCATGTCCATCATGTCGGGTAAGTCACTGGCCTGTGGCGAAGGCGGATTCTTCGTCACCAGCGACGAGGAAATTTACGAGCGCGCCGCCGCCTTGGGACACTACGAGCGCACCGGCGAATTACGGCACCCCGAACTAACCCCCCTGGTGGGCATGCCGCTGGGCGGTTATAAATACCGCATGCACCAACTCTCATCGGCGGTGGGCCGCGTGCAGCTCAAGTATTACAAAGAGCGCATAGACGAAATTCAGGAGGGCATGAATTATTTCTGGGATTTATTGGAGGGAGTTCCCGGCATTAAAGCCCACCGTCCTGCAGCCGATTCGGGTAGCACTATGGGGGGGTGGTACGCCGCCAAAGGTCTGTACGCACCAGAAGAACTTGGCGATTTGCCGGTGGCCAAATTCTGCGAAGCAGTGCGGGCCGAAGGGTCTTCTACCAGCCCTGGCGCCAATATCCTCATGCACCTTCATCCCGTACTCAACGAGGCCGATGTGTACGGGGCGGGCAAACCCACGCGCATCGCCCATTCAGACCGCGACGTGCGCCAGCCGGCGGGCAGCCTGCCCACCACCGAGGCCATGCCCGACCGCTGTTACGCCATCCCCTGGTTCAAGCACAATCGACCGCAAATCATCGAAGAACACGCCCTGGCCTTCCGCAAAGTGGCCGAAAATGCCGAGCAATTGCAATGAGGTGCGCCATGATTAAAGACCCCCTGCGCGTGCGACTTTTTGGTTACGGCGTGCCCTATCGGGTGCACTTTGACGCCGACGGGGGGGTGCAGCCCCTGGACACGGACGCGGCGCGAGAAGCGACGGACTTGGCACGCCAACTGCGGGCGTTGACCGGGGCCGACCCAGTGGCAAGTGTTGGAGACGAAGAAGAAGCCTGGGCGGCGTCGGTGCCTTTCGGGCGTTGCGGAGTGGAAGGGCTACCGCACGAACACCTAGTGGTCCACTTTGCGGCGGAAGCTCACCTGGACGTACTCAGCGGCGAGGGGTATTCGACGCGCCCAGTGGCGGAAGGAGAAATGGTGCACGTGGTGCCGGGCATGGTTAACCGCTTGCGCGCCCGGCCGCGCCCTGGACATCGGGTGCTGGTCGGATTTCAAACGGAAGACCGCACGCCACTGGAGGGCAATGCCGCGCCCTTTACCCTGGACGGCGAAGTGCCCGAAGGATATGCCGAACGCCTGACAAAAGCACATGGTGCATTCGAGGAGGTCAAAAAACTGGCAGGTGCGAATGCGGCGGCGAGCAGGGCCATATTGCAAAAATTCTTTGACACCATGGCCCAGCGTCTCGCCGCCAACGAGGAGATCGCGGCTATACAAAACCGGGCACGGCAAGAGGGGACCTACGATGTGGAAGACGAAATGGCCCTGTGTCAGCGGCAGCAAGAGTTGCTGCGGCCGGAGGTAGTGGAGCGGATCGAACGTCAAGATGAAATGTTGTTTCGTTTTCCCGGTATGTTTGGCGGCATCACTACACTGTTTAATGCTATGGGCGATTGAAGTACGAGCGGTTGAGAGGTCTAATTCACGATAAGTGCAATTGCCAGGGGGATACCCTGGCAATTTTATTATGACCGAATTTTAACCACATGCCCCTTGCAAATTTTATAAGGCACTTGCGCCTGCAGTTTCAGTTCTGCCTGGCCCCCGTTTTTCTTTTGGGCTATCTGTTGAGCGGGGCCGCATTAGACGGCATGTTTTTCTTGCTCTTCTGTCTGATACACATTGGTTTGTACGGTGGGGCTACCGCGTACAATAGCTATTGGGACCAGGATGAAGGCCCGGTTGGGGGCATGAAACATCCGCCGCCGGCCGGTGCTTGGGAACGCAAAGGTGGGATGGCCCTACAATGGATAGCCGTGGCGATTATGAGTTGGTGGGGGTGGTTTATGGCCCTTGCAGGTGCCGCGATGGTGGTTATGGGCATTGCCTATTCCCACCCGCGCTGGCGGATGAAGAGGCGGCCGCACGCCAGTTTATTAATGGTGACGGCGGGGCAGGGGATCTTGCCCCTGTTGATGGGCGGCGAAGCGGGGCGCGTGGCGGGGGGACAATTGCAGGGGGCGTTGCTCGCCTGGGTGAGCTGTGCGGCGGCGCTGATCATAACGGGGTTCTATCCGCTCACTCAAGTTTACCAAATTGACGAAGATCGGCAGAGGGGGGACCAGTCTTTTGCCGTCCGCTGGGGGCCAGAAAAGGTGTTTGCCAGCGCCCGGTGGTTGGTTGGCCTCGGCATGGTGAATATGCTGCTGATCGTCCATAGAGAGGATATTTTTCAGCGCTTTTGGACTTGGTTATTCCCCCTTGCCTATTTGGCTTTCTGGGGGACCTTGCACGTGTGGAAGCGCCGTTTTTACCAGCAAAGTACCTATCAGAACCACGATTGGACTTTTGGTCTCAGCACAGCTTACGCCGTTGCATTTTGGGGCTTCATTGCCGTCGAATACGCCTGGCGAGTATAGGTAATGAAGGCATTTTATTTTATGGGCATAGTGCTGTTATTGATTGGCTTGATGGGGGGGAGAGCGGCGGCTATCAATCCCCAAATGACCGTCCACAGTCAGGGGAATGTCATGGAAATGACTTTAAAGGTAGTTGCCCCCTACAGCAGGGACGACGTGTGGAAGCTCATCGGCGATTACGAACGCTTGAGCCAATACATGCCCAATGTCAACAGCAGCACGGTGGTGGCGCAAACCGATTCCTCTGAGTTAGTGCGCCAGGTCGTCACCACGCGGATCTTACTGCCCTGGACTTTCAGGTTACAGCTCGAATTCGTGCGGGAAGCAGAAGAGCGTTTGCGTTTTCGCATGCTCAAAGGCAATCTGCGCAGCTACGAGGGGTATTGGCAGGTGGAGGCCTTAGATGATAGCGCCGCTATTACCTATTGGGCGCGGGCTACGCATCGCTTGCCACTGCCCAACTTCCTGC
>CAXGRO010000741.1:0-3098 GCA_964012055.1 uncultured bacterium | reverse complement strand
CAGCCGCTGTGCGGCTGTGAGTCCCGGCCCCCTTTCCCCCGGCCCAGCCCCCACAAAGCACCATAGGCAAGGCCGCCACCCGACTGAGCCAGCGGACATGTGGTTTATTGACTGCGCTGATCTAGATGAAGGACGAGAGATGGCGAGAGAGAGTAAGGAGCGAGAGATGGTGAGAGATATTGTGCTCGACGCTGGTGATTTGGAGGAGAGAGGGCGGTTTTGCGAGCTGCGATACGCAGGGGACGAGGGAAGTATTGGGCTCAATGATATGGTGTTGGTTGAGGACGATGCGCCGGCTATTGGGCGGCCGCGGGGGGCGGAGGAGCGCACCTGGTTTGAGAAGCTGCAGCGGGGGGTGATCTTGCGCAAAGATCTGGTGCTGGAGGATGCGCGGGCGTTTGCGGGGTATTTGGTGTTTGTTGGGACCGAGGCCGACGACAACGACCAGTCGCTGTACATTCGTATTAATGGGGTGGATTTGGTGCGGCCGCCGAGCAAGTTGGCGCACCCTTTTGCGCGGCATTATTACACCAGCGATTGGGGCGGGTCGCACTTTGACAATTGGTTTGTGGTGGAAATTCCGGTGGGGGCTTTGCGCGAAGGGGAGAATGAGATTCTGATGTGGGCCGAGTCGGAAGAGACCAGCTGGGAGGTCATGGTGGCGGCCGACGAGGAATATCAAAGGGGGTCGGAGACGCGGGTGAGTCATCCCAACCGCAGTGCCAAGAGTAAAGACGGCGGCCGGTCATGGGATTTTGAACGCCTGGGGTGGAAAGATGAGATCGACGGGGAGTACTGCATGCGTTTGAGTTTGGACCGCTACGCTGCAGAGGGTACGTACATCTCGCCGGTGATCGATCTGGCGGGGGAAGAGGGCATGGTTAAGCGCTTGCTCGAGCTGGAGCAGTGTTGTGCGAGTTGGGATGTGGAGGTGCCGGGGGAATGTGAGGTGGAGATTCGGGTGCGGCTGGGGGACAGTCCGATTGCGGATGCGGAGGGGTGGTCGGACTTTGTCGGGGTGGAGGGTTTTGCTGTGACGTGGGACAAACCCACCAAACGCTATATGCAGTTTGAAGCGGTACTGCGCACGGCGAATCCGCTAGTGACGCTGGCACTGAAGGGCGTAGCGGTGCAGAGTGCGGTTGTGGAGGGGCCGCGGGGCGGCGATCTGTTCTATCGCGTACAGGCATTGCGCAACGGTCGGGTGGTGCGCTCGTCGGTGGAATACGCGTACGAAGATTTTGCCAAACTGGCGGATTTGCGCCGCGACTTTGAGTTGGACGAGGTGGTGGCGGGCGCGGCGAGCGAGTTCGAGGCGCAATTGCGTTTGATGCGCTGGGCCTATAAGGTGCCGCTGGGGAGCTTGGACCCGCACGCCTGGAATTATTACGACCTGCTGCAAGCCGAGCGCGATGAGGACGGGCGCATTGTGTTGCACGGGGAATACAGTAAGCGCCGCCGCGCCGGCCATTGCCTCTACTGCAACCTGGCGCTGATCGCCGCCTGTATCGCCATGGGGTATCCGGCGCGCTGGGTCAATATCTCCACCAAACACACCTACGGGCACGAGGTGACGGAAGTGTGGTCGAACGAGTTCGACAAGTGGGTCTTTATGGATTCGACGCGCGATTATTACATCTACGACCCGGACACGGGCGTTCCCCTGAGTTTGGTGGAAATAGGCCAGCGCCTGGGCGAAATTATGCCGGGGCCGGCGACGTGGGAGTATCCGGTGCAGTGGCATTTGCCGGAGAAGTCGATGCTCGACGGGGTGCGCATCGCCTACCGCGAAGGGGATCACAAATATTCGGTGCTCTCCGAAGACGAGGTCGAAGGGCAGGAATTGTTGATGTTTAAGGGCCACATACAGATGCCGCTGCGCAACGATTTTGCCAGCCGGCCCTATCCCCTGCCGTGGCGGCTGTCGAGCAATTGGGGCGGGGATCAGTTCTACTGTTTTTACAGCGAGATGTTTCCGCGCAAGCAGGAATACCAGCACCACACCGAGCGATGGCAGGATTTTAATCCGACGCTCAATCAGGCGGAATTGTTTTTGTGTGAAAGCGAGACGGCAGGGATTTTGCGGGTTGAGGTGGATACGGAGACGCCGTATCTCGATGTTTTTTTGGTGCAGGTGGATGGCGGCGAGTGGCGGGAGTGCAAACAGGATGTGTTTGGTTGGGAACTGCGCGAGGGGTTAAATCGGTTGCGCGTCAAGGTGCGCAACAGTGCGGGGGTTTGCGGTCCAGAGAGTAGCGTATCAGTGGTGGCGAATGGGTGAGTGAGTAGCAGTCTATTTTATATAGTTCAATTGGTACACGGATTGGAGTGGTCCCAACGCGTCTGTTGAGTGTAAAAGGAGGACAGCTTGGTCAAATACTTTACACAGTTAATGCGGCATGTCATCGTGTTGTACTCTCTCGGTGTCCTGATCGGCTGCGGCGCCAGTCTCGAGAGCCTCGATCCAGCTGAGCGGAAGGTTGCCGTATGGCAAACCAAGGACCAGGCGGTGCTGAGGCGAGTTGCCTTGGAGGACCCGGATAGCGAGGTCCGGAGAGAGGCGGTCGCAAACCTGACCGATCAGGCATTGTTGACGAGGCTGGCGCTCGAAAATCCAGACGTGAAAATTCGGGAGATAGCAGCATGGATCCTGACCGATCAGGCGGCTTTGTGCAGAGTTGCAATAGAGACACCCGTTGACGTGGAAAATCTGTCTAACGCCATACTCGGCGGGGTCCCGAACAAAGTGGGCGAGGCCGCCGTCGAGAAGCTCACCGACGAGTCCCTTCTGACTAGGGTAGCTCTGGAGGCAGTAGACCTAAGGGTGCAATGGGCCGCCACGCGCAAAGTGTCCGACCCTGTTCTGCTTGCAAGGATTGCTACCGAGAGTGTCGCATCCGTGCGCCACTCAGCCGTTCGGAGGCTAACGGATCAGACTATCTTGGCGCGTATCGCTCGCGAAGACCCCGAAGGATTTGTGCGGGAGGCCGCCGTCGAGAAGCTCACCGACTCCGCGGTATTGGCGCAGATTGCTCGCAAAGACCCCTGAGCGGGACCTAAGAATTGGCCCAGCTAGGGTGTGAGTATTTTGGTTTGTA
>CAXGRO010000740.1:0-3101 GCA_964012055.1 uncultured bacterium | reverse complement strand
GTAGAGAGAGTGCAGGTGGTGTTTGGCGGCAAAGGCCCATTCGGGTTGGGGGCAGCCCATCCACCACCACAGCAGGTTGAGATCGTGGGACATGTGCTGGGCGAGCACGCCGCCTTTTAGGCCGTAGACGTGTAGCCAGCGGTTGCCCGAGGTGAGGGTGTTGGGCGGGCTGGCGTTTTTGCTGAAGTAGCGGCCGTGGTAGGGCTTGCCGATTTTGCCGGCGGCCACGGCGGTGCGCACGGCGCGGTTGTGCGGGTAGTGGCGCAGGTAATAACAAAATTGCGCGACTTTGCCGGCGCGCTGGGCGACCGCGTCTATTTCTAAGATTTGCGAGGCTTGCGTGGCGTGCGGCTTTTGCACCAGCACGTGTTTGCCGGCGGCCAAACTGTCGAGCACCATGGGCAGACGGATGTCGGGCGGCACGCCCAGGTAGACGGCGTCCACTGCCGGGTCGTCGAGCAACTCGCGGTAGTCGGCGTAGGTGTGGGGGACGGAGAATTCGGCGGCGACGTCACGGCGCAAATCAGCGTTGAGTTCGGCCACGGCCACGGTGGTCATGCGGCCGGGTAATTGGGAAGTGGAGAGCGCGGCCTGGCGGCCGGTGAAGGCGCAGCCGACAATGCCCAGACCGATCGAGTCGTTTAGACTGCCTGTTGCCATAGAAGTTCCTATTCGAGTTTAAACTGCTCCACCATCTTCTTAAATTCGTCGTTCATGCGCGACAGTTCAAGGGCCTGGTGGTTGACCCGTTCGATCACCTGGTTGACGTCGTTGCTGGCGCTGTTGACCGAGGCGATGCGGGTGGCGATGCCGGTCGATATGGTGGCCACTTCCCCCACGCTGGCGGTCACCTGCTGCACCCTCTGCGCCGCCTGGCTGATGTTGTGGGCCATGTCGCGGGTGGTGGCCGCCTGCTGCTCCACCGCGGTGGAAATGCCCGAGACATTTTTGAAGACGTCGTCGATGACGTCTTCAAAGCGGCTCGATACGGGAAAGCGCTCCAGCTCCAATAGGATGGGGCAGATGGTGTAGAAGTCTAGGTTGGCGTTGAAGTCGAAGTGCACTTTAAAGCCGGGCGGGGCGACTTCTTGCATGGCGGCGGCCTGGTCGACGACGTTTTGCACTTTGTCGACGTGGTATTTGATCCAGCGATAACCGCGGCGGGCGGCCTGGGTTACTTCTTCGGCCATGTCTTCTGGCGGTCGCGAAACCGTCCAGGCGGCCACCGGAATCCAGGAGCGCACTTTGGCGCCCATCAGCTTCCAGGCCGGCACCCCCCATTTTTTGCCCATGAGGTCGTAGGTGGCCATGTTCATGGGCAGGCTGGCGTCGGAGTTGAGCCAGTCGAAGGGGTCGGTGCCAATGAAGCGCTGGCGCAACGGCTCGATGTCGGTAGTGGGGCCCCAGGTTTCGCCCAGGCCTTTGAGGCCGTCGTCGGTTTTTACCACAATGACGGAACGGCCCTGAATGGCCTGGCCGTGGTAGCGGGCGACAAAGGTGGCGTTGAAATCGTGGAACTGGGGGTAGATGATGTGGTTTTCGATTTCCGTTATGCGCGCCATGGGCGGTCTCCTGGTTGGCGATTATTCGAGCGCGCCGCAGAAGTGCGATGCCTCGGGCGCCTGGTAGGTGACGTCGAGTTCGGGGGTTTCGAGGCGGGCATGGCCGTTGAGGCGCGATTCGAGGCAGCGCTCTAGGGTGCCGCTCACCAGCAGGGTGCGCTCAACCGGGTAGGGCGCCTGGCCGTTGACGATCATCTCTTCCACTTTGTTCATCAGGCAGGCCGAGTAGGTGACGTTGGGCTGGGGGGGACATAAGAACTGGATTGATTGGACGTCGGACAAACCTTTGACTTGGGCCGCAAAGGTGTAGTCCTGCACGGCGCCGTTGAGCATGAGCAGGGTGGCGCGAAAGCCGTCGTTGTACTCGATGAAATAGGCCGACGGTTTTTCCACCAACTCTTCGAGCTCGCCGCTGTGGGCTAAATCTTGCGGCCGCCCGTCGCTCAGGGCAATGCCGCTGCGCGAGTCGGAGCGCGCCAGGGCGCCTTCGAGCAAACGGCGAGACCAACGGCCGTCTTGCCCGGCGCGCCACACTTCGTCACCGTCGATGAGCTGCACTGCTCGAACTCCGGTCTCGCCGCCTTTGCGGCGTTCGACCATGCACTGCATCGATTCGAGGGCGTGGTAGTCCATGGCGTCGGAGCCGCCGACGCCGATCATCAGCGCGTCTTCTATGTCGCAGCCCAGCGGCAGTTCTATGGGCGGGATGCGGAAGGTGACCGGCAGCGACGAGCCGGCGAGGAAGGGGAATTGCAATTCTTTGGAGGCGGCGACCATGCGCTGCGCTTTGTCGAAGCTGTACGAAAGATGTTTGTCGTTAAAGACCGGTACGGCGCGCCCGTCTTGCTTAAAGACGTCAACGATTTGCTCAAAGTATTCGTAGCGCGGGTAGAGTTTCTGGCCTTTTTCGTTGTTGGGATATTCGCCGTGCTCGGCGATGAGCAAGACCGCGTCGACACTCAGTTTGTCGGTGCCTAGGCGCAGGGCTTCGGCGATAGTGGGGTAGATGCCAAAGCCGTGTTTGTCGGCCCGCTTCTGGGTGAGGTCGCCTTCGGGGCGCTGTTCGACAAAGACGCCGGCCACGTCTATTTCAGGTCGATGCCATTTGCCGTTGAGGGGATAGCCGTTGAGAAAGCGCTCGCCCATGTGGTTGGCGTGGTTGCGCCAGCCCCAGATGGTGGTGACGAGGGCCAGTTTCTTGCGTTTTTGATTGGGCATTACGTCCTCCGAAAGGTCGACTCTTCGCCCACCTGATATTGGATGTTGAGGTGCGGGGTGTCGAGTTGTTTATGGCCCTGCCACAGCGATTCGACGCCGGCCGCCGTGATCCCCGTGGTCAGCAGGGTGCGCTCGATGGGGTAGGGCGTTTGGCCGGTGGCGATGAGATTTTCCATGTGCTGGCAGAGCGGGTTAAAGAAGTTGGGTTGCATGTCGTGGCCAAACCCCAGGTGGAACAGCAGCGAGAAGGGGTCGGCCTGCCCTTTGAGGCGGGCGGCGACGGTGATGTCGCGCACCAGCCCTTCCACCAGGATCATGGTG
>CAXGRO010000739.1:0-3102 GCA_964012055.1 uncultured bacterium | reverse complement strand
AAATCGCTGTTTATAACAATACTGTGGACACTTTTTCTATTTTGAGCGGATTTTTGTAAGGTTGAAATTCGTAAGTGATTACTTATCAACAAGTTACAAGTTTCAGTGTCTATTTGCTTAAGTCGTTATTTATCAATGACTTACAAAAAGTGTCCACAGTATTGTTCAGGTAACATAGTACTTTATACTCAGTCAATACGCCAACGATCGCTAAGCGGATTGGGGGTGGCCTCGGAGCGGATTTATTACCCTCTCTGCCGCAGGACGCGGCAGAGAGGGTAATAAATCGGAGCCGGGCAGGAAGCTCGGCGAGTACGAAGGTACGCGAATGCCGCCAGGCATTCAGCGACATGAGCGCAGAGGCCACCCCCAATCCGAGTATCACGCCAAGATAAAATTTACTGCACTCCGCAAAAATAACTGTTTTGGACCCAAAAGAAGACGCCCTCATCCAGCAACAACTTAAAGACGCAGGCAATATGCCGCGCCACATCGCCATCATCATGGACGGCGACCGGCGCTGGGCCACCGCCAACGACTTGCCCAAAACCGAGGGCCACCGCCACGGCCGCGAAACCGCCCGCGAAATCATCCGCACTTCGGCCCAGCTCGACATCGAACACCTCACCCTCTACACTTTCTCCACCGAAAACTGGAGTCGCTCCAAGCGCGAAGTGCAAACCCTGATGCGCTGGCTGCGCGAATCGCTGCGCGACGAAATTCCGGAACTCGACCAAAACAACGTACGTCTCAACGCCATAGGAGATATCGAAGGACTGCCCAAATCGGTGCAGCTGGCCCTGGGACGGGCCCTGCGCCAGACGGCGGACAACACCGGCCTGCAATTGAACCTGGCGCTCAACTACGGCGGCCGCGCCGAACTGGTGGCCGCCTGCCGCAAGCTGGCCGCCGCAGTCCAGGCGGGTGAACTTGAGCCGCAAGACATCGACGAAGAAACCCTGAGCAGCGCCCTCTACACCATCGGCATGCCCGACCCGGATCTGCTCATCCGCCCCAGCGGCGAGATGCGCCTGAGCAATTTTCTGCCCTGGCAAACCGTCTACACAGAAATCTGGGTCACCCAGATCTACTGGCCCGACTTCAAACGCCAGCATCTGTACGAGGCCATCCGGGAATACCAGCAGCGCCACCGACGTTTTGGCGGAGCCTGACGACCGCGCTGCAGCACAGCCGCGCACCGGCCTGGCCTGGCGCGCGCTTTCGGCCTGTTTTTTTGTGCCCACAGTGCTTTTTGCGCTTTGGTACGGCGGAGTTGCCCTGACCCTTCTGGTGGTTTTGGTAGTCGGCCGCGGCAGCTGGGAATTTTATTATTTGGTAACCCGCGCCGGCTACCGCCCGGTGCGCTACGTCGGCCAGGCAGCGGCCCTGGCGCTGAGTTTGTGGTTTTATATATACGGCGATCAACATCTATTATTGTCGATCGCCGCCGTCGCCCTGATTTGCCTGACTGCCAGTCTGCGCCAAGGCGTGGAGCGTTTTACCGCCAACGCCTTGCTGACCCTGGGCGGCGCCTTGTACGTGGGGTTTTTAGGCAGCGCGCCCCTGTGGATTGCCGGCGCAGTGGGCACCGAGCGCGTCGACGAAAAGCACTACTTACTCGTCGCCGTCATTTTGGGCATCTGGCTCACCGACACGGCGGCCTATGCCTTTGGCCATTTGTGGGGGCAGCGCAAACTGGCGCCGTCCATCAGCCCGGGCAAAACCGTCGTCGGTTTTGTCGGCGGCCTGATCGGCGGCCTAATACCACTCGCTCTACACGGCCTGTTGCCGTCTTTTTCGCTGTGGCAATTGGCGGGGTTGCTCTTGCTGGTCGCCCTGGGCGGGCAGTTGGGCGATCTGGTCGAGTCGGCGGTAAAAAGAGATATGGGCGCTAAAGACGCACCCGCTTTAATTCCGGGTCACGGGGGTATTTTAGACCGCTTTGATTCGTACTTATTTGCCTTTCCTCTAGCTTATATGTACATAAAAGTTTTCCGCATTTTCTAAATACGAAAGCAAGTTATGGAATTTATCATCGACGTCATCTGGTTTATTGTCGCCCTCGGCGTGCTCGTTTTTGTACACGAATTAGGGCACTTTCTCGTGGCCAAGAAAGCGGGCATTCGAGTCGAGCGTTTTTCTCTGGGCTTTCCGCCAAAGATGGTTGGCATCCAGGTGGGTGAAACCGAGTACTGCATTTCCTGGATCCCTCTGGGCGGCTACGTCAAAGTAGCCGGCATGGCCGACGTGGGCAGTGAAGAAACGACCGGCGCGCCCTGGGAGTACCCTTCCAAATCCATTCCGGTGCGCATGGCGGTCATTGCCGCCGGCCCGTTTATGAATTTCCTCTTTGCCTTTTTAACCCTGGTCGTCCTCTACCTGTCCTACGGCATCGCCACCGTTCCCAGCACCGCGGTAACGCCGCAAGAAGAGTCGGCCAGCGCCCGCGCCGGCGTGCAACGCGGCGACCGCATAGTAAGCCTGGGTGGGCACCAGGTGCGCAACGAATACGAATTGGTCCGCGCCCTGGAAAAAGTCGGCGGCGCCGGCGGTGCCATCCAAGTGGAGCGCAACGGCCAGATCCTCGACCTCGAATTAACGGCCGACGACCAGGCAAATTACGGTTTTCAACTCATGTATCCGCCCCTGGTTGGCCCGGTAGAACCGGGACGGCCGGCGGCAGCGGTTGGCCTGCAAGAAGGCGACCGCATTGTCGCAGTGGCCGGCCAACCGGTGGCCTATTGGAGCGAGATGCGCGACCTCATTCGCCGCCACCTCAACCAGCCCATTGCCATCGCCTGGGAGCGCGACGGCCAGCGCATGGAGGCCACCATCACTCCGGAAGAGGGCAACATAGACGGCCAGACCGTCGGCGTAATAGGCATTGGCATTTACTCCACCACCGCCGACATACCCGCCGGCGAGGCCCTGTTCATGAGCCTGCAAAAAGTCTACGACCTTTCGTGGCTCATCGTCGATCTGCTCGGCCAAATTTTCCAGGGCGAGCGCTACAAAGAATTGGGCGGGCCGCTGGCTATCGCGCAAATGGCGGCGCAAACCGCCGAGAGCGGCTTTGACCGCTACCTCTCCTTTTTGGCCATG
>CAXGRO010000738.1:0-3103 GCA_964012055.1 uncultured bacterium | reverse complement strand
CGGATCATCTCTTCGGTCTTGTGCGTTTTGTCTTTCATGAGCGGTCCTCCATCGGGCTCAGAAACACTCATATCAAAACTGGGTCAACTATGGAAGGTCACGCCAAGAGATTCTCTATTCGGTCACTTTTTAAAATCTCTTTATGAAGAGATTCTCTATTCGGTCACTTTTTAAAATTTCTTTATAAAAACGACCGACCCATTGAAAAATGTAGATTCTAGTAAACGGCCGTTGAGCGTCCAGGTCCCTCCCGAGCCGGGCTACAGGCAAACGCCTATTTATCATAATCAATGATTAAACTTGAAGGCGTAAAGATCGGCGTCTTTAAGAAAAAACCTGAGCCGCACAGCCTCACCCGCCAAAGACCTCAAATCCTCCCCCCCATCCCACGCCATTACTCCCTCAATTTCATCCCCATAGCGCTCGCTAAACGCTTCTCGACCAAATCCCGGCAGCGGCTTCCCATCGACATCCTGTATTTCGACCTCGACCGACCCGACGGCGGAGGTCGAATAATTCAATTCGAGCTGATTGCCGGCAAAAACCAGGGGCGGAGTGGTAAACTCGCCGCCGCCGTAACCGCCTTTGACCGAAACGAAACCGTCGGGCCGCAGCGCGTAGCGGCGGATGCGTTGGGTGGGCAGGTGGGCGTTCTCCATGCCGTACATCGACAGCTCGGTGTCTGACGTTTGCAATACGCCCACCTCAAAGTAGATGCCGCGGTCGTGCCAATTGCCAAAGTCCAGGCCCGGCCGGATAAACGCCTCCAAAAAACTGCGGTCGAAGTGCAGGCCGTCGCGGCTCGACATAAAGACGATGTCGCTGACGCCGGTGTCGTAGGTCCAGTTGGGGTCGGGGGTGCGCTCGTGGACAAAGCGGGAGGGGAACATGAGGTAGGTGCCAGGGGCGCGCTGGTACTGGATGCAAGAATTGGTGTAGAAGTGTTCCCAGGGGGTGTCGCCGCAGTCGATATTTTCGAGCGGGCTCCAGTTGAGAAAGTTCGGGGACGTTGAGCGGCGGATCCAGCGCACGCCTTCAAAGAAGTCGCTGGTGCCCTGGCCGGCGACGCCGCGGCAGTAGGTGACGTACTCCTGGCGCCAGGTGTCCCAGAACGCCAGGTTGTGCGAGTCAAAGGGGTAGTCGGTGAGAATGGGCTCCTCTTGCATGAGCTGCCAGCGGATGCCGTCTGGAGAAGACAGGGCCAGTACGGTGCGCTTGTCGCGGATGATGGCTTTGTACTGCTCGTCTTTGGCGGCGTTGGGGTTGGCGTCTTTGAAGGGAGCGAAGTTGATCCCCGGTTCGGTCCAGACGATGTTGTTGTTCTTGGAGCCCTGGAATTCGACCAGGCCCAAATCGGGTTTGGTCCAGTGGACGCCGTCGTCGCTCTCGGCGTAGCAGGTGATCGAGTTGAAGTCGGAGTCTTGCAATGCGGGATCGGCGCGGTACCAGCCGCGAATTTTGCCGCCGTCGTAGAAGGCGGTGAGGTAGGATAGACCGCCCGCCTCCCAGGGGTGCTCGGGGGAGAGGGCGACTTCGCAGCGCCGCGGTTCGTGCAGCACGCGCTGCACGTCGGTGGCGTCGGCGATCCATAAGTCGTCGACAAAGAGCTGGCGGTTGGTGCCTATATCAATTGGCGGCGCAGACGGCATGTTCATTCTCCGTTGGGGTCAAAGTTTTCCATGTCGGGTTCGATGGCCAGCCCCTGTTGCAAGTCGTATTCCACTTCCACCGAGTGGGCGTGGTAGTCCTGGTTGCCGCGCATGGTCTGGTACACGTCTTCGCCGTCGACGCAAATGGGCATGGTGTGCCACACGCCCAGGTGCAGGCACACGCCCAGGCTGCCGTCGGAGTAGAAGGCGCGCAATTGTTCGGCGGGCATGGTCTGGCCGACGCCGCCGACCAAAAAGACCGAGGGGCGGCCCTTGCTGGGGAAGAACGACTGGCCGGCGTCGGTGTGAAAGGCAAAGTGGGCGCGCTGCAGGCCTTCGGAGAGGGGGACGCGGTTGGGGTTTTGCGCGTACCAATTTTCGTCCTCCCGCGGCGGGTCGACGCGGAAGGAGATGGCGGTGTAGGCGCCGGTTTTGTAGCCGCCTTTGACTTTATCGGGCTCGCGCTCCTCAAAGGAGCGGATCAGGTGGCCGTAGGGGGCAAAGGTAGCGGCCAGCAGGGGTTCCACTTTGATTTTGACAACTTTCCACATGATTTTCTCCTTTTCCTATCGGCGAAACAGCGAGCGAAAATAATCGCGAAAGGTGACGGTATCGGTTATGTTGTTGCCGCCGTACTCCAATTCAATCCAGCCCTTGTAGCCGGTTTTTTTCATAATTCTGAAAATGCGTTTCCAATCGAGGGTATTGTCTTCTAAGCTGGTGCCGCCGCTTTTCTTGCTGGCGCCGCGAGCGTGAAAGTGGCTGGAGTACTGGATCAGTTGTTCGACTTCCGCTTCGGAATAACCGCGCGGGTAGTGGTGGCTGTAGTCGAGGGTTAGGGTGAGGCCGGGGACATCCTGCACTAGCTTGGCGGCGCGCTTGGGCGAGTCGGCAAAGGAGCCGATGTGGGGCTCGATGGCAAAGGTTATGCGGTATTCCCTGGCTTTTTCCACTCGCCAGGCCAGTTCGTCGGCGGCGCGGGCGAGGGAGTCGCGCCGGCTCTCGTCTTTAAAGTGCGCCCCGGGCAGGGTGGTGAGGTGTTTGCCGTTGCATTCGGTGGTGTAATCGAGGGCCTGGATAAAGCGGTCGCGGGCGCGGCGGCGGCGCTGGGGGCTGGGGTGGTTGACGGCCTGGGATTCGTAATCGAGGGCCAGTTGCAAAAAAATGTCGGCTGCCACCAGGCCGTTGTCGTCGAGTTGGCGTTTGAGTTTGCGCGCCGAGCGGCGCACGTTTTTGAACTCGCTGGAGGGTTGCAGGTGGGAGCGGTTTTCGAAGAGGCCAATGTCGACGCCTTTTATGCCCAGCATGGAGATCAATTTTAAAACCTGGTTGTGCGGCAGTATGGGGTAGGTGAAATCTGAGCAGGCTAATTTGAGCTTCATGGGGTTTCCGTTTCTGTTAATACAATACTGTGGACACTTTTTCGATTTTGAGCGGATTTTTGTAAGGTTGAA
>CAXGRO010000737.1:0-3112 GCA_964012055.1 uncultured bacterium | reverse complement strand
AACATTTTAGGGGTAGTCCCTACTCTTTTTAGATGTCTTTCAAAAAGACGTCTTTCTTCTTTAAATGCCCTTTAGATCCCTTTTTAAAATTTCTTTATAAAAACGACCGAACCATTGATAATGCACATAAATAAAAATGGTCCGACAGAAATTTAGTCAATTGTACTATGTACGCCAACGCGCCGCAGGTGCTGGATTGCGACGCAATCCGAAAATCAAAACTGGGCGTCGATCTTCACACCCAATTTAAAAAACGGATCCCCTTCCTCGTCAACACCCGAAAGCACCTTGGCGCCAAAATCGAGATTTCTATTGTAAGCTTAGTTGAAACCCGTCGAAGTCTGAAAATACGTCCCGACAAAGCGATAGTCGAGCCCTTCCTCCAGGTCGATATCCAACAATTCCGAGTCGTACGTTTCAAAAAATAAATTCCAGTGCAGCCCGTTCTTCACGTAATCGCTCAGGTCGTAATTACTCTGAACGTAAAAACTGCGCGTTGCGATGTCGATATCCTCGTTGTCCATAGTAATAAACTCGCCCAACAGAAGTAGTCGTCCCAAAACCCAAAGGGGTTGCGCACCCGCCCCAGTTTGAAGCCAAATCGGTCGTTGAGAAAAAAACTGAAATCCAACCTGCTGAAGATCAACATTCTCAACAGAAACCTCGAAATCGTCAGCAGTACCAACGAGGATAATCAATTACGCCGACGGCATCCTCGAAATAAAGTTCAGCCTCCAACCCCAGTTCGCCTACCTGGCCAGCATCCGCACCAACACCCTTGTCGCCGGCCTCTTCATTTTAATCGCCATCGCCGCCGTCGTCACCCAGATCTCCCAATCCATCACCCGACCAATTCATCAACGCCCTGGGCAAGAAAGACATCACCAACGTAGATTTGGGCGACGCCATCCTGCGCGACATGACGGTCCTTTTTATGGATATCCGGGACTTCACCAACCGTAATCGGCAGCACGGTGAACATTGCCTCGCGCCTGGAGTCCCTCACCAAGGAACACAAGGTGCCCATTATTCTGCCACAGAGAGTTTTTCTCTCTCTGGAACAGACGACGCGAGACAAGGTAGAAACCCAAAGCCTGGGCCCCGTCAAAATTAGAGGGATTGAAAACGAAGTAGAACTGACTGCGGTTCTGGCCTAATTACAGATCGACGCTCAGCGCCAGCACCGCGCCATCCGAAGTAAACTGCGGCACTATCCTCACCCGCTCCCGATTTTCCAGCGTCACCGAATTGCCCACCAACGTCCCCAACACGGCTCCCATCACCACGTCGGAAAGATAGTGGCGCTTGCTCTCTATGCGACCCGCCGCCACAAAACCACCCACCACGTACATAGGAACACCCACCCGCAGCCCATAATAGCGGTGCAGAAATCGAGCCACCGCAAAACTATTGGCGGTGTGCCCCGAGGGAAAAGAAAGCCGGTTGCTGCCGTCGAGCCGCTCGCGACCGACGGCAAATTTAATAGGAGCGACGACCAATTGCGTCAGCCCCAACGTGCGCAACAGGGCCGACCCCGTCTTTTCCAAGCCGCCGTAGCCCGCCACCTTACCCGCCCCCCACATGCCAATTGAAACGGGCAAATTAAAGCTGCTGGCGCCGTAGATGTTGGTCACATCGGAAGGCCCTTCGCCTATAAAAGATTCTTCCAGGCGTCCACCCACCACATCATCTCGCGTATGGGCCAGCGCCACCAGCCCCAATCCGGCCGTGGCAATGCCAAAATTGCGGAAGTTGAACAACCTGCTCAGGTCTTCCTGCACCCTCTCTGCCTGTACCTCTATCGCCAGGAGAACTAGACAAATTTCTATATGGGTTAGATATTTCATCTTCACTCTCCTTGAGATCAACATCGACTGCACTCAGTTTACAAACAGTGCGGGGTTCCCCTCCACAGGGACACCCCGCTTTCCGGCATGCAGTGAAAGCAGTCGCTGCAAGGCTGCTCTTATTCCCACCTCTAGGAAGCTCAGTACCTACCGGAAGAAACTACCAAACGACCAAACCTAGATTCTTTTACGGAATCGCCACATCCACCTCTTCTTCGTCGTCATCGTCATCATCGTCGTCGTCGTCATCATCGTCATCCCCATCGTCGTCCTCAATTTCGAGCAATTCGCCCTCTGCCGACACTTCCACTTCCATTCTCTTGCCATCCGCCTCTACAATAACTTCGTAGACCACTTTGCCGCCCTCTTTTTCTTTGACCGCACTGATGAGCGTGCCGTCGGGCACGGCCGCATTGACTGCGTCTATGACGATTTGCGGCAAGACTTCCTGCCCCTCCTGGGCGTCCTTAGCAGAAACGGCAACGGGAGACGAATCGCTACCCGAACACCCCACCCCGATCAAAAGTATGGCCGCGACAAAGAGCGCCCCCACCGATTTCCACCAATTCTTTACTGTCCACGTATGCATTGCCTATCCTCCTTGGTTTGTGAGTGAACCTATTTGTTCAGATTTTATTAAGCAATGTCCGTGCCGTCTCAAACTGGCAATAGGCCACGTTCTGGTTGAATTAACAAAACCATACAAAACAAGGATTTACCAATATAGCACAATTATAGCCCCATTTGATTCTGCAAATAGTGATCGATTTTCGCCGCTTAAAATTTAGCACTCGCTCAATATTTAGCAGGAAAATAGGCCTCTGAAGCATCGAGCAATCCTCTCTCGAACCCAATGTCCCCCAATACCCCACTGGCTTTCATCGCCTTTTTTTCTTTGATTATTAGCGCCTATTCATAGCTTCTCACGCAAAGAACCCGTGCTAGCGGAGGTCTCCAAAATGCCACTCATCTCCTCCACCCAATTAACCCAATTCGAAGAACAAGGCTACTTACTCGTCAAAAACTTGTTCGACCCCCAACGCGACCTCGATCCCATCATCGCCGAGTACGCCACCGTCCTCGATCACCTCGCCCGCGACCTCCACCACAAAGGCGAAATCGCCTCAACCTACGAAGATTTACCCTTTGGCGAGCGCCTCATCGCCGTCTACAACGACAGCGACAAAGTCCACCAGCAATACTTCGACTTATCCCTGCCGCAAAAAGACGTTCAGCCCGACACCCCATTCTGGGCCGGCCCCGCC
>CAXGRO010000736.1:0-3117 GCA_964012055.1 uncultured bacterium | reverse complement strand
AAGCGCGCCAACCCCGCCCTCATGGTGCCTAACGCCCGCACCGTCATCTGTCTGGGCATGAACTACTACCAAAAGACGCCCCCAGCAACCGACCCGCTCAGTGGCCATATCGCCTGCTACGCCCGCGGCGACGACTACCACGATCTCATCAAAAAACGCCTGTTTACCCTGTGGGATTTTATCCGCGAACGGGCCGAGGTCGAAGTCAATGGCCGCGTCTACGTAGATACCGCCCCCGTGCTCGAGCGCGAGTTGGCGCAGCGCGCCGGCCTGGGCTGGTGGGGTAAGAACACCTGCCTCATCAACAAACGCGAGGGCTCGTTTTTCTTTTTGGCCGAAATCGTCCTCGACCTCGAACTGCCCTTTGACGAGCCGGCCGCCGACCACTGCGGTACCTGCACCCGCTGCCTGGACGCCTGCCCCACCGACGCCTTCCCACAACCCTACGTGCTCGACGCCAGCCGCTGCATCTCCTACCTCAACATCGAATTAAAAGGCCCCATCCCCTCGCACCTACGGCCTGGCATGGGCCAGTGGATCTTCGGCTGCGACATCTGCCAGGACGTCTGCCCTTGGAACCGCCGTACCAAAACGGCGCCCGAGCCGGGCTACCGCGCCCGCCCAGGGTTCGACGAACCTTCTTTAATCGAATGGATGGGCATGGACCAAAAAAACTTCAGCGCCCGCTTTCGCCGCAACCCCATCAAACGCCCCAAGCGCCGCGGCCTGCTGCGCAACGTGGCGGTGGCGCTTGGCAATTCGGGCCGCCCAGAAGCCGTGCCCGCGCTAATCGAAGCCCTCCAGGATGAAGAACCGCTGGTCCGCGGCCACGCCGCCTGGGCCTTGGGCCAATTGGGCGGCAACGAGGCATTGGCAGCGCTCAACAACCGATTGGAGATAGAGAAAGATGCCGAGGTCGTCGCCGAAATCCAGGCGGCGCTAGAGTAAACCCTCAACTAATATTTTATAGATAGATCACCCTAATTCAGGAGCACACCACGTGAAAACCTACAAAATTGCCATCTTGCCCGGCGACGGGATCGGTCCCGAAATAATCCAGGAAGCCGTGAAAGTACTAAACGCCGTTCAGACCCACAGCCAAACGCAGTTGGAATTGGTCGAAGCGCCTTTCGGCGGCAATGCCTACTTGCAAACGGGCAAATCCTTTCCAGACGATACCCTGCAACTCTGCGACGAGGCCGACGCCATTCTCAAAGGGCCGGTCGGTTTGGGCAAGGAAAAAGCGGATCAAATTCCCGTCGACGAGCAACCCGAGCGCGGCGCCGTATTGCCATTGCGCCGGCGCTACAACACCTTTGCCAATTACCGCCCCCTCTACCTGCCGCCAACGCTTTCGCACTTTTCGCCGCTCAAGTCCGAGGTAGTGGGCGAGGGCATCGACCTCCTGATGATTCGCGAGCTGGTCGGCGGGCTCTACTTTGGCGCCAGGGAGCGCGGCGAGAACGACGCGGGACAGCGCTACGTGCGCGAGACCCTTGAATACGACGAAGTGCAAATCGCCCGCATTTTGCGCGTGGCATTTGGCGAGGCGCAAAAACGCAAGGGCATTCTGCACAACATCCACAAGAGCAACATCCTCTTGTCGAGCGTGCTGTGGAACCAGGTACTCGAAGAAGTGGCCGTCGACTTTCCAGAGGTGGAAGTACAACACGTGCTCGTCGACGCGGCCGCCACGGCGCTGTGTTTGGACCCGCGGCAGTTCGACGTGATGGTAATGGAAAACATGTTCGGGGATATACTCAGCGATTTGGGCGGCGGTCTGCTGGGCTCGCTGGGGCTCATGCCCACGGCCTGCATCGGCCCGCAAAAAGCCTATTACGAACCGGCGCACGGCTCCGCCCCCGACATCGCCGGGCGCGGCATCGCCAACCCCTACTCGATAATCGGCTCGGCGGCTATGATGTTGGAATACAGCCTGGACATGGCGCCGGAAGGGCGCGCCATATGGGCAGCTATGGAGCGGGTTTTTGCCGACGGATATGCGACGACAGACCTGGCCGCTAGGGCCGCGGGCATGCAGGTTTTAAACACGGCGGAATTTGGCGACAAAGTGGCGGAGCAGTTGGCGCTGGAGTTTGCGGCAACTGCCTAATCAAACAGCGCTTCGACAAACATCTCGCCGTCGAATGGCTGCAAGTCGTCCAGCCCCTCGCCGACGCCGATCATCTTAACCGGCACCCCCAGCTCGCGCTTGAGGGCCACCGCAATGCCGCCCTTGGCGGTGCCGTCCAGCTTGGTCAGTACCAGGCCATTGAGCTCGGTGACCTCGTTGAACTGCCGCGCCTGCGACAGCGTGTTCTGCCCGGTGGTGGTGTCGAGCACCAGCAGCGTCTCGTGCGGCGCCTGGGCATCCTGCTTGGCCAGCGAGCGGCGTATCTTCTTTAATTCTTCCATTAAATTCACCTTATTGTGCAGGCGCCCCGCCGTGTCCACCAGCAGCACATCTACCCCCCGCGCCTTGGCCGCCGCCAGCGCGTCAAAAGCCACCGCCGCCGGGTCGCCCCCCTGCTGCGTCCGCACGATGTCCACCCCCGCCCGCTCGGCCCACACTTCTAGCTGCGGGATAGCCGCCGCCCTAAACGTGTCGCAGGCTGCCACCAGCACCTGGTGCCCCGCGTCGCTATAGCGCTTGGCCAGTTTGCCCACCGTGGTGGTCTTGCCCACGCCGTTCACCCCCACCACCAGAATCACGAACGGCGATCCCGGCAAGGTACCCTCCAGTGGCAGCGCTTCCCCCCCGGCCACGGCCTCGGTTAGCTGGCTTTTGAGCAGCGCGATCACATCCTCGGCCCCGTTGAGACGCTCCGACCTGGCCTGTTGGCGCAATTCGTCTATCACCTCCGTCGCCGTGTCGACCCCCATGTCGGCCTGAATCAATATGGCTTCGATATCGTCGATCGCCTCTTCGTCAATGCGTCCGCCCAACGGCAGCACCGCCGCAATGCCGTCCGCCATCGCCGACCGGGTGCGCGCCAGCCCGTCCTTTACCTTGTCGAAAAACTTGCCCAACATAACGTTCCCTCGTCTAAAACCGCGCCGCTTATTTCAACACCGCTTCGTCAATCGCCGGGTCCACAATGTACAGCATCGGCTCGT
>CAXGRO010000735.1:0-3117 GCA_964012055.1 uncultured bacterium | reverse complement strand
TCTAGTTCGACCTCGGAGCAGATCATGCCAAACGACTCGACGCCGCGGATCTTGGCGCGTTTGATCGGACTGCCGTCGGGCAGATTGTGGCCGGGCAGGATGACGGCGACTTTTTGCCCGGCGGCCACGTTGGGGGCGCCGCAGACGATGGTGTGTTGCGCCGCGCCGACGTCGACCTGGCAGACCGACAGGCGGTCGGCGTTGGGGTGGGGCTGGCGTTCGAGCACGCAGCCGACCACAACGCCGGCGTAGCGCTCGGTTAAATCTTCGGCTCCTTCCAACTCAAGGCCAGATAGGGTCAAGCGCTCGACCAATTCGGGCCAGTCCCAGTTGAAATCAATGTATTCTTTGAGCCAGTTATAGGTAATTTTCATAGGGCGCGGCGGCTCCTTTAGAACTGCCGAGTAAAACGCAAATCGTTTTCCAAAAAGAGGCGAATGTCGTCAATGCCCGAGCGGATCATGGCGATGCGTTCGAGGCCCAGGCCAAAGGCAAAGCCGGTGTAGCGTTCGGCGTCGTAGCCCACGGCGGTAAAGACGGCCGGGTCTACCATGCCGGCGCCGCCAATTTCGATCCAGCCGGTGCCCTTGCAAATGCGGCAAGTCTTGTCGGCGCCGCTGCACAGGGAGCAGGAGAAATCGTACTCGACGCTGGGTTCGGTAAAGGGAAAGAAGTGCGGACGGAAGCGCACCCGGGTGGCGGCGCCCAGCAATTGCTGTCCCATGACCTCGACGGTGCCTTTGAGGTCGGCAAAGGAGACGTTTTCGTCGACGTAGAGGCCCTCGATTTGGTGGAAGGCAAAGTGGTGCGTAGCGTCGACGCTGTCCTTGCGATAGCAGCGCCCCAGGGAAATGATGCGCACCGGCGGGGTGCTGGATTCCATAACGCGGATCTGCACGGTGGAGGTGTGGGTGCGCAGCAGGCGGCCGTCCTCTAGGTAGAAGGTGTCGTGCAGGTCGCGCGCCGGGTGGTCGGCCGGCGTGTTGAGGGCGTCAAAATTGTGGTATTCGTCCTCAATTTCGGGACCGTCGGCGACGCCGAAACTCATTCCCTGGAAGATGGCGATGAGTTCGTCGCTCAATTGCGCCAGGGGGTGGGGTTTGCCGACCAGGGGGCGGCGTCCGGGCAGGGTTACGTCGAAGGCTTCCCCGGCTCCGGTTTCTTCCCGCAACTGGCTCTGGCGTCCTTCCAGGGCGTTCTGGAGGGCTTTTTTGGTCGCCCCCGAGACCTGACCCAAAGCGCGGCGCTCGTCGGCCGGCAGGGAGCCGATCTGCTTCATGATTTGACTCAGGGGACTTTTGCGACCCAGATGGCGGACGCGCAATTCTTCCAGAGCCTGCAGATCGGCCGCCGCCTCAATTTCCGCCACGGCCGCCTTTTGGATTTGTTGGACTTCTTCCAACATGACCGCTCGCTCGCGTGAAAATCCACACAGCAATGGGGGTTGGGCGCAATAACCCCGCCTTTGGGCGTTGCGTCCCCTCGCCTTTGCGCTGTGTGAAGTGGCTTTTAGAGTTGGGCTTTGGCCTGTTCGGCTATAGCGGAAAAAGCGGCCGGATCGTTGACGGCCAATTCGGCCAGTAGCTTGCGGTTGATCTCGATATTGGCCTGTGCCAGACCGTGGATCAACTGGCTGTAAGATAGGCCGTTGAGCCGGGCCGCCGCATTGATGCGGGCAATCCACAAGCGGCGAAAGTCGCGCTTGCGATTGCGTCGATCGCGATAGGCATAAGCCTGGGCGCGGTCGACGGCCTCTCGGGCGGTGCGGAAGAGGCGGCTGCGCCCCCCCCAATAGCCCTTGGCCTGTTTGAGGACCTTCTTTTTGCGTTTCTTAGTGGCGACACCGTGTCTTACCTTGGGCATGAATAGTTCTCCTGAGCAGAATCTGGAACAGGTTATAACCTGTTGTAAAGATTAAATCTTATATGCTATTTTAAAGCGAGGGCACGCCGCGTTTTGTCGCTGTCGGCGGACGATATAGTTCTGTTTTTGCGAAAATTGCGCTTGCGTTTGGTGGATTTGTGGCCCATCAGGTGGGTGGCGTTCATACTGCGGCGCTTGAGGGGGCCGGCGCCGCGTTTTTTAACGCGCTTGGCAGTGGATTTGTGCGTTTTGATTTTGGGCATGGTAACCTTCCGGTATATAGTCTGGTCGCAGAAATTCACAATAGATTATGATAAATAATAGATCACATTATATATACTGTCAAGAAACTGCCGGCGCAGATAGGGCACTTCCCAGAAGCCCCCAATTGAAGCCTAAGTTAAATGTGAACAATTAATTGTCGAAATCGCTAACTTGCTCGGAGTCCTCCCCTTCGAGCAAGTGGCGTATTTGTGGGCGGATGAATACGCCGTCCAGGGGCAGTTTGGCCAATTCGCGGCTCAGCAGGTGAACGCGCTCGTGGACAGTCAGTTCCTCATTGAGTATGACGTACACTTTGCCACCATAGCGGCACAGACCTCCCTTGCCTGCAAAGGTGTCGTAGCGCACTTCGGCGCCCAACTCGGCGGCCAGGTTTTCGAGGTCCTGGAGTAAGATTGTTTCATCCATGAAGAAAAAATAAAGAAACAGGCTGTGAGCCGACAGGTAAATTGTTATATTCCCGGGTCTAATAAGGAACCGCATATGAGGAAGAGAGGTTGTACGTGAGTGGGAACGAACCTTGGATACTGCTGACCAACGACGACGGCGTGGATTCTCCGGCCCTGGTGCCGCTGCTGCGCCAACTGGCCAAGGTGGCCGCGGTGCGGGCGGTAGTGCCGGCCGGCGAGTGCAGCTGGACGGGAAAGATTATGAGCCGTTTCAGCCAACTCGAGTTGCGCCAGGTGGAGCGCCAGGGTTGCCAGGTGTGGACCCTGGACGGCTATCCGGCCGACTGCGCCAACATCGGCGTGCACAGCCTGTGGGAGGAGCCACCGGCGCTGGTGGTGTCGGGCATAAACGTGGGCGCCAATGTGGGGTTGGCCTATTTCCTCAGTTCGGGGACCGTTGGCGCCGCCGTGGAGAGCATGCTGGGCGGCGCTGTGGCGGCGGCTTTTTCGCTGCAATTGGCGGCCGACGACTACGCGCGCTGGCGCAACTCGCGCGATTTGTCTGGCATGGAGGCCGCTTGGG
>CAXGRO010000734.1:0-3137 GCA_964012055.1 uncultured bacterium | reverse complement strand
CCCTTCGCCGGTGTGCGTGGCCTCGCGCATGGCTATGCTGGCCGGGCGCTATCCGCACGAAATCGAGTGCTGGACCAACCACGATATCCTCAGCTCGGCCGTGCCCACCCTGGCCCATGCCATGGGGGCGGGCGGTTACCAGCCCGTGCTCATCGGCCGCATGCACGCCCGCGGACCCGACCAATTGCACGGCTACGCCGAACGGCTGGTCGGAGACCACGGCGGCAACTACTCGCAGGGGGGGGCACCCGGCAACGCTTTGAACGTATTGCGCAACGCCGGCTCGGGGCAGAACAGTTACCAGGTGCACGACGAAGACGTGGCCGCCGCCGCCGTCGATTTCTTTAACCGCCTCGGGGTGCGGCGACGCGCCGGGCTGGACGACCAGCCGTTTTCGCTCTCGGTCGGTTTTATGCTGCCCCACCTGCCCTTTGTGGCGCGACGCCGGGATTACGAATTGTACCGCGATAAAATCCCCCCGCCCAAACACCCCCGGGCTTTTTCCGACGATCTCCATCCTTTTTTTCAATGGTGGCGCCGCCACAGCGGCTGGGACGAAGCCACCGAGGAGGAAATACTCAACGCCCGCGCCGCCTACTGGGCCCTGGTGACGCGCCTCGACCTGCTCATTGGCCAAATTCTCCAGGCCCTGCACGCCAACGATCTGGCGCACAACACACTCATCGTCTACACCTCAGACCACGGCGAGCAGGTCGGCGAGCACGGCCTGTGGTCCAAGCGCACCTTCTACGAAACGTCGGTGAAAGTGCCGGGCATTCTCTCCTGGCCCGAGCGCCTGCCCCAGGGGGTGCGCTGCGACCGCGTCGTCAGTGCGCTCGACCTCAACGCCACCATGCTGGAGGCCCTGCAGTGCCCGCCGCTGCCCCACGCCCGCGGCCGCAGCGTCCTCGACCTGCTCACCCGCAACGCCAGTTGGGAAGACGTCGCCTTCTCCGAATACTGCCTCGACGAAGGTCACTACCACCGCATGGTCCGCCGCGACGAGTGGAAACTCAACTACTACCACGGCCAGCCGCCGCAGCTCTTCAACCTGCGCCAGGACCCCGACGAACTCGTCGACCGCGCCCAGGATCCCTCCTGCCGAGAAGTGCTAGACAAATTAGAAAAGGAAGTGCTGCAAGGTTGGTACCCCGACCATATTGCCCGCCGCATGGGGGCCCGCCGCGACGATTTGTCCGTTATGATGGACTGGGTGAAAAACACCAAACCGCAAAACCACTGCATCTGGGAGCAGCGCCCGGAGATGGACTATTTGGACTGAGTCAAAACGCCCAGCTCAAGGTCGCGTAGGCGCTGCGCTGGGTTTGGGTGGGTTCGGTGTTGATAAAAGTCGCCTGAAATTCCGGGTGCTGCGCGTCGAGCAAATTGCGGCCAGCCAGCGTCATTTCGACGTCTTCCGCCATTTCCCAGGCCAGGCGCACATCCAGTTCGATATAACTGTCAAAATCGTGAGTGGACAGGCGGTCGACATAGCGCACCACGCCGTCCAGCCACACCCGCTTGGACAAATCGACAGACGGCCACACGTAGAACTGATGTTTAGGATTCTCACCCGGGCCAATCCTCTCCAATTGTCGGTCTACTCCGGGCCCGGCGCGAAATTGCATCTTCAAAAAGGCGTAGGCGGCGCGCCAGCGCTTTTGCGGCGGCCGCCAGTCGGCCACGGCCTCCATGCCATAGGTTTCCCCCGTCATAAAATTTGTTATATCAAATGGCAATATTAGATGCTCTGTTCCTTCTTCCTGATAAGGCAGCGCAAAACTGCCCACGCGCAGGTCGGCGTAGTCGTTGTAATAGGCGGCAATGTCCAGTAAGAGGTCGTCCCTGGGGCGCAGGCGGTACCCCGCTTCATAGGCCAGCAGCCTTTCGGCCTTTACGTCGCGGCTGCCAAAACCCGCACCACGGCCGGCAAGCTGCCGGCAAAGAGCGCGTCGGGCGGCAGGCTCAAAAGATCCAGCCGTACGTCGTCGTCGGCGCGCGACGGGATACGCACGGCGTGCGCCACTGCGGCCCACGCCGCGTGCCGGGGCTGGGGGGTCCACATCAGCCGCACATTGGGCTGGTACTCAAAGCCGGTATAGCCGTTGTGTTCAAATTTGGAATCCACGGTCAAGCGCAATTTGTCGGCGGCCAGGGCGAGATTCTCCTGCAGGAAGAAGCTGAACAGGGATATGCCGCGCCGGCGTCATCGTCATAATGGCCGATCCTCTCATGCGGTCGCGGGTGTGGCGATACCCCCAGCCCCACACGATCTCCTGGCGCGCTCCCAACGCAAAGCGGTGCTGGAAATCCACGTCGTAGTTGTGGTGAACTTCCCGCATCAACGCGTCTTCCCACTTGGTGCGGTCGTAGTAAAGTTGCAGCGCCACGTCGCTGTTGGGAGAGAGCGAACGCCGCCACCGCCCCAGAATGTGGCCGCCCGCCAACTCCGTGTCGTCGTCAAACACGCGTTGGAACGGCAGCTCCCCATTGGCAAAGCGGTAGCGCTGGCCGGTCTCGCCCCCGTACAGGTCGCCCTGCACGGTCAGCTCGCCTTGTTTCACCTGGGCCCAATCCATGCGAAAACCGCCGCGCCCCATGTCCCACGCGTCCGCTCCCCGCTCGCCTTGCAGGTTGACCCCCGCGTCGCGCGCAAAATATTTGCCGTACACCCGGTAGTCGGCGCCTTCCAGCCCGCCGCCGTAGCGCACCCGGCCAAAGGCGCGCTCCTCGCTGCCGCCGCCCAGCGCTGCCCAACCGCCGCGGCTCTCGCCCGCCGGCCGCGTCACGATGTTGATAATGCCGTTGACCGCATTGCCCCCCCACAGCGTCGCCCCCGGCCCGCGTATGACTTCGATGCGCGCCACGTCCTCCAACAGCACGTCCTGCACTTCCCAAAACACGCCCGAAAACAGCGGCGTGTAGACGCTGCGGCCGTCGATCTGCACCAGCAATTTTTGGGCAAAGTGGCCGTTAAAACCGCGGGCGCTAACCGCCCACTTATTGGCGTCAACGCGCCCCACCACCATGCCCGGCACCAGACGCAGGGCCTCGGGAATGCTCGTCGCCCCCGAGCGCCGAATGTCTTCCCGGGTGAGTACAAAAACGGCGGCGGCCGTCTCAAAAAGCTTTTCTTT
>CAXGRO010000733.1:0-3141 GCA_964012055.1 uncultured bacterium | reverse complement strand
GAATTTCAACCTTACAAAAATCCGCTCAAAATCGAAAAAGTGTCCACAGTATTGCCTATAAGTACTATGGAAAGAACAATGCCGCAGTTACCAATCCCCAGTACTATATGCACCCGCGTTCAATCGCCTTATATTATACTTCGATCACAGTCATCCCACACTAGCCAACCCACAACCCCAAACCACCAAAAACCCATGCACACCGTCCAAGACATCATCCACGAAGTAGAAGAACGCGGTTACTGCAAAGTCCCCAACGTAATCCCCACTCAAAAAACCGCCGAAGCCTGCGCCGTCATAGAAGACCTCCTCGCCGCCGAAACCACCGAACAAGCGCGCCAAAACGCCACCCAACGCGTTGGCCGCATCGCCGTAAAACACCCCATATTTATCGAACTCATGTGCAACCCGCTCGTGCTGGACGTGTGGACAACCTGGATGGGCGACGACATCATCTGCTCTTCGTGGACCTCCAACACCATGTACCCGGGACACCAGCGCATAGGCTGGCACGCCGACTACCCCTATTGGTCCAAAAAACCGCCCTGGCCCGCCGGCAACCTCGCCGGCCAAACCGTGTGGATGCTCGACGACTTTACCGAAGAAAACGGCGGCACCGGCGTGGTGCCCTACTCGCATTTAAAAGGCCACCCGCCCGACGGCGACACCGACGCCTGGCGCGACGACGGCGAAATACTGACCGGCACTCGTGGCAGCGTGGTGTTTGCCCACGGCGCCTGGTGGCACACGGCGCGGCCCAACACCAGCAATCAGTCGCGCACCTGTTTGCTGGGCATGTACATCATGCCGTGGTTTTTTCCCCAGGAAGACATGGCCGGCCAGCTGGCGGAACTGGACAACCCCTCCGAACTAGTGCAGCAGCTATTGTGCGGCAAGCAGTACACCCCAAGAGACGTGGGCAGTTAGTCTCAAACCTGTCAGAATGATATGAATCCGAACTGGAAACCTTTTGAAGCTTCTATAGATCAGATCTTAGAGAAATACCCCCAGCCGCTCGCAGCTTTGCACCAACGCCAGATCCCCGCCCTAGTCCTGCGCCGCGCCTACAACCCCGACCACTGTGCCGGCCTCATGCAGCGCTTTGCCGCGCGCGGTTATTTCGACCGCGACACCGTGGGCGTCGAAAGCCAGCTCAGCGGCGGCCCCTACCTCGACCTGGGCACCAGCCTGGGCCGCCTGGGCTCCACCCCGGAAAAATTCTTCGCCCACGCCGCCGCCACCCGCGAGCTCTTCACCCACCTCTTTAACGATTTTGACGACCCCGTACAAACCATGTACGACGCCCTGCAACGCCTGGCCCCCGACAAAGAAGTCTGCATCGCCTACGAGCCCGACGGCCGCCGCTACGGCCCGGCCATTTTCCGCATCTACCACGCCCAGGAGGGCCACAAAGCCCACTACGACTCGGTGGCGCGCCGCTCCGGCAAAAAGTCCGACTACGCCGTGGCCGACTTCGACCACCAATTCGCCGGAGTGCTGTGTTTGCAAAAAGCTGGGGGAGAAGGCGAAACTTTTATCTACGACTGCTACGCCGACGCCGAAATCGAATATGTGTTACACCGCAAAGAATTCCCCTCTTACGTCAGCGAGCACCAAATAGCCCGCACCCTGGTCCAGCTCGAACCGGGCGACCTCTACTTCTTTTGCACCGAAAACATCCACGAATTGCCCGACATCGTCGGCGACACCCCGCGCGTCGTCCTCGCCTTCTTCTGCGCCCAGTCGGCAGAGCGCAGCGAACTCTTTGTCTGGTCCTGAACCGCTGACCTCTCAGCTGTTGCGCCGCAGCTGCTCGCGCACCACCCACTCCTTCAACACGTGGTCGGAACGATTCAGTAAAACAAAATCGGTCTGCGCATCGCGCCGCGTCTTGGCCGTCCTGGGCCGCTGGTTGGGCAGCGAGTTTAGCGCCCCCGCGCCTGCGTCACCGTGCGCTCCTCCAGGTCCAGCGCCACCGTCATCACATTCTCGCGCTCCTCCGCCCCCTCCCTGTGGGCGCAGATCGACCATATGGCGGTGCGGCCCTCGACGCACTGGTTCGAGTACGACACCACGCAGTGGTTCATCGCCCGCCCTTCGGCGGCCAGCTCCCAGCTCGACAATCGCTCCTGCACCATCCAGCGCACCCGGCCCAATTCCTCGGTCTCGTCCTCCAACTCAAAAGACCGCACGCCGCACGGCAACCAGGTTTGAAAATCGACGTATTGCTCGCGGTTGAGCTGGCCGTGCCACGCCTCCACCTAGCCCAGCAATTTGGTAACACTGCGGCCCTTCATAGTAAAATTGGGCTGCGGCGGCGGCGTCTCTTCCACCCCGCCGCCCTCCTGCACCACCCGGCGCGGCTCGTACTTCAAGTAGTGCACGTAATCGACCACCGGACCCACCCAACTGGGGTCCATCATGGCGTTGTTCACCAAAAAGAGCACCACCGAACTCCAGAACTCGTCGTTCTCAAAGCGGCGCCCCAGCCGAGTGCAATGGCCCGGACCAAACGATCGTCGCCGCCCATACCCACCACCTGGGCCCAGCGCAAATTGCGCTCTACCGTGTCGCGCGGCGCTTGCAAAAAGACGTGCGCCATGCGCCGCGTCAGGCGGACGGGCGTGTCTATATCGCGCACACTGCCGCCCGTACCTATGTGAATAAACCATTTCTGGCGCTCTAAACCGACATCGTTAATACCCTGGCTTGCGTACCATTGCTGCCGCTGTACATTGCGCTCACCCATCCCCACAAACCACACCGGGTCCATAAATTCTGGCACCTCATAGCGCGCCAGTAAATGGCGGCTCAGCGAAGCGAATTGCCCCTCGCGCCGCCGCTGCTGCGGCACCCACGACTCCACCGACCGCAGCCAGCAACGGTGGTGGCGCGCCAGCGATGACAGGCCGTAGATCAAGCGGCCGCCGTTGCGCAAACTCTTGTGTTTCATCGCGTCCTTATAGCGCTCCACCAGGCGGCCGAAAGCGGTCTCGTCACCGCCGCGTGCCGCCTCAACTAAAAAACCGTCGTCCATCTCGCCTCGCCGCTCGTCCACTTTGCTTTCCACTATACCAATATAGTGACCACTTTTTAAGCGGCCATTCGGCCGAATTCCCTCAGGGAGGGATAGTGGGGTGA
>CAXGRO010000732.1:0-3142 GCA_964012055.1 uncultured bacterium | reverse complement strand
AGCGTCGATTGGGCCGTGGGACAAGATCCGCACGCGGTGACGGATTCGCAGCCCAAGCCGACCTGGTTGCCCGATGTGGCAAACGCCAACGGCGGGGCGGCGTATTATCGGCCGCCGCGGCGGGTTTACGACGAGCGGGCGGGGTTGCCCAGCATTGAGATGTACCGGGCGCTGGGGTCGACGCTTTTATGGCAGGGTTGGTCGGGCATGTACCACGGGTATTTGCCGTGGCCTTTCAGTGAGCGGGAGTTTCAGATGTTGCGGGAGTTGGGCTTTCCCCAGGTGTATGCGCGTTACGACAAGCGCTTCCTCTTGCAGCCGCGCGAGGGGGAAATGGGTGCGGAGACGACCACGCCGCACAGGCAATTGCCGATCGATTTGAAAGAGGGGGTTACCGAACGCATAGAAATTTGCGTTGCCGACGATCTGGAGAGTGCCCGCCAGGACGGGGAGGTGCGGCCGCCGATATTGACTTTGCGTTTTTTCTATTTCTGCATTGAAGACGAGATTGAGTTCCGCTTTAACGGCCGGGTGCTGCCATGGGAAGAGGCCGAAATTAGCGATGAGCGGGCGCTGACCATACAGGTGAAACTGGCCGGTAGTATGAGCGTGCAAGCGCCGCTGGGCGCGTCGGCGCACTGGTTTCGTTTTAATTTGGGGCTGGACGAGTTAAAGCGCGGCGACAATGTGGTGGAGGTCGAGGTCAAAAAGCTTGACCCCAAGGCCGGCTTTGCGCGCAGCCTGAACGGGGTAGAAATACAAACGCGCTATAAAGATTTCAAACGACCGGAAGGCTTGGAGGTGGAGCGCATTGCGCCGCCAGGCGGTTGAGCCTGCGAACGAATAAATGTTGGGGCTAAGGGAATAAAGGAGGCAATTCGCAATGGCACTGGATCAACAAGCCAAATATCGGGTGGGTGTTATCGGCGCCGGACGCAAAGGGACGCAGCACGCCCGCGCCTACCAACTCAACCCCCTGGCCGAAGTGGTGGCCGTTGCCGATACAGATGAGGACAATCTGGAGTTGTTCCAGCGGCGGTTTAATCTGGAGGTTGCTTATTCTGATTACCGCGAGATGTTGGAAAAAGAAAAACTCGATGTTGTGGCGCCCATCCTGCCGGTGCAGTTTAATCCAGACATAGTGCTCGGTTGTGCCGAGGCCAATATAAAAGCCATTCTCTGTGAAAAACCCATGGCCTGTAGTTTGGAACAGGGCGACCGCATGGTGGCGGCTTGCGCCGAGCGCGGCATTGCGTTTGCCGCCGGCGACGCCGACCGCAACTTTGAATCGCTGTGGGAAGTGCGCGACATGATAGAGGGGCGCAAATGGGGCGCCGTGTGCAGTATGACGCTCTACCAGTCGACCAACGAGATTTCCGGCGGCGGCTGCCAGGGGCTCAGCGTCATGCGTTTATTTGCTGACGACGCCGATGTGGAGTGGGTGAGCGGTTGGGTGCGCGACGAGCCGTTCAGCAACGAAGACCAGGGCATGGGCGGTTATGTGCACTTTGCCAACGGCCGCAGTTGTTTTATCGAATACAACCCGGGGGCCAAGAGGGGGCTGGAGGTGGTATGCGAGAATGGGGTGTTCTTTTTTGAGAACAACGCTCGCTACCGGATTTGGGAAAAGGCCGACACAAATATTGGAGAAGCCAAAGATCTCTTTCCGGCCGAAAAGCACTGGGGGCCAGACTACGACAAAGAGGGCTGGGTGAGCATGTCGACGCGCCAGGCCAACACGATTCAATCCATCATAGATGCTCTTGAGACCGGAAAAGATCCCAGATGCAGCGGCGACAATATGTGTAAAGTGCTGGAGATTGCCATCGGTTTGCGGGAATCGCACCGCAAGGGACACGTGCCGATCAAGTTCCCTCTGGAGGATCGCAGCTTGAAAATAGTGCCCAAACCGTCGCGATTGCTCAATAAGAAGGGCATTATGGGCAGAGAGCGCTACGCACAGGATATGCGGCAGCGGCGTGAGGATTGAGTGGAGGTGAATCAATCGCCGCTTTAATTAGTTAAGCGGATTCGATTATGCGCTAGAGTTCTTAATCAAACTGTCCTTATTATTTTATTAATCAGCTGCAGAACGCCTGGGATTCTCGACGCCAATGCCCCAATCGAGATCCGGCCTGAGGTCGACCACGGCTTCGGCCAATTGGCCCATGTGTTTGCCGTCGATGGTGGCGTCTAAGGTGAAAGCCTGGCGCCGGTAAGTGGTCGGCTGCGAGGCGGAGATGCGCAGCGTAAAATTCTGAATTTTCTTTTCTCCCGGTGCCGCAGTAATCGTTCCGGCATCTGGATCGGCCGTCCAGCCGTCGGGGAGGACGAGTCGGTATTCCAGCGTCGAATCCTGCTCAAAGATGTTTTCGTACCACACCTGCATGCGCACTTCGCCGCCCGGGGCGGCCGGGGGTTGATAGGGGTAGAGGAAAACGTAATCCGGGTAGATGGCCTGCTCTATATTTTCTGGGGCGGCCAGGGCGCGCCAATGTTCCTGTTCTTTCAAGCACCAGTCGTAAAACCCCTGCCACTCCGCCGCGTTTAATTCGAAGGGGCCGTTGTGTCCCGGGCAGGCTATCTCGGGTTGGTGTTCGAGATAGAGTTTGCCGGTGATTTCGTGCGAATTGGCGTGTACGTGGTTGCGCCAGATGTTGTTGGAGGCGTAGCCCTGGCCGCGCTGGCCGATCTCGTCGCCAGAAAAGGCGACGCGCTTGCCGTCGATTTGGCCGAACATGGCCATGTGGTAGTCGGCGTGGCCCGGGGTGTGGAAGACCTGAAATTCGTACTCCTCCCATTTAAATATCTCGCCCTGTTCCAGGGAGCGCTCTACCTGCACCGGCTCAGGGTAGGTACAGCCGAGTTTGTAGCCGTGCGGGTGTTCGAGGATGTCGGTCATGTTCTTGTAGCACCAGATGCGGGTGTTGTGGTGTTTTTGCAGGTAGGGCAGGCCGTTGACGTGGTCGTCGTGGTAGTGGCTGGGCAGGGCCAGGTCTATGTCTTTGACGCCGAATTGGTCGCGCAAGAGGTCGAGGTTGTGCTCCTGCATGCGCAGGCGGTTGCCGGCTTCAAAGTAGACCTCAAAGGAGTGCATGAAGGTGCGGCTTTGCGAGCCGTAGTCGACAAAGAGGGCCTTGCC